>CAIKKV010000086.1 GCA_903828035.1 uncultured bacterium | reverse complement strand
GGTAATGGCTGCCGCTTAAATAGCAGTCGAGCCGCCTCCACAATCCCGGGCAAAGGTTCATATCGCCCCAGAAGCCAACGCTTCAGCTCAACTGCTGGTGGTTGACAGAAATATTTACGGGCGAGTTCGAGCACTAATTTTCCGAAGTCATTCGGTGTGGATATCGTTACACCCGCAGTTTCTAATCGTGGTCCGGAACCCATGAATAGTAAAATCGGTATGACAGGATGGTCATGGCATTCAGAATGGTATTCACGAAGGTCTCGAGCGTATGCAGCTACCTGATCGATGTCGCCACGATTAATTCTATTCTTATTCTTAAACTCAATTACAAGAATAGCGGAATCCTGTAACAATATGACATCCGGACGCCTTCCCCCTTCTCTGGGCAATTCATATTCCCAAAGCGTGCCATGCTCTTCCGCCGCAGAATGAGACGCAATAACTCCTCGCGCTTTGTCTTGAACGAGATCTATGGATTTATGCCAAGCTGCTACCTGTTCCGGGCTTGCATCGTGAATAAACCTTCTCAATTCCGACAAAACAATCAGGGGGTCCGACGTCACAAAACTGCCTAAAGTGGAATGCCAACCGGCGCTCATATCCGCTCAACTTTTTTCCCGCATACGGGACAATGGAACGTATAGTTGGCCATGGAATACCCCCCGGATTAAACTTCGACAGCGTACCGCCATTCCCTGATACAGAAACTAGCTAATTGGTTGCTTTAAGTCAAAGAGGAACGAGTTTCGCGGGAACTCCTCCGCATGGGGGCGCACGCGAGAATCCATTCGCGCGCCGCCCGAGGCTGCGACAGCAGCCAGGGCGCGCGATGGCAACGGGGTTGTGGCGTTTCGACCAGAAACGGAATGGCGCGATGATTTTGAGATGATAGCGACGTCCGGCGCGGCGAGGTGGACTCAATGTCCCCGAAGCCGAGCCGGGTGGCGCTAGCGCTCAAAAGCAACCGCCAGTCCGTTTCCGAAACGCCACAACCCGCGCCTGTAGGGTTTTCCCGCCTAGGCGAATAGGCCCCTACGAACTACTCTTGTTCCATGAAAGCAAACCGCAAGATCCGGAAAGTGTTCAAGAGCAAGCCCACGCTCGAAGGGGCCGGCGTCCACTTAAAGCGGGCGTTCGCCAACGCCGAAGTGCCGCTGTTCGACCCCTTCCTGCTCTTCGACGACTTCCGGGCCACCGACCCCGGCCAATTCCTCCCCGGCTTCCCCTGGCACCCCCACCGCGGCATCGAGACCATCACCTATGTCCTCGAGGGAACAGTGGAGCACGGCGACAGCCTGGGCAACAAGGGCGCGATCGGCCCCGGCGACGTCCAGTGGATGACCGCCGGCAGCGGCATCATCCACCAGGAGATGCCCAAAGGCAACCCCGCCGGCCACATGGGCGGCTTCCAGCTCTGGGCCAACCTCCCGGCCTCCCGCAAGATGATGGCCCCCCGCTACCGCGAGGTCCTCCACGACCAGATCCCCACCATCATCGAGGACAACCTCGTGAAAATCCGCATCATCAGCGGCACGGTCAAGGGCGCCCAGGGACCCGTCCGCGACATCGTCACCGACCCCGAATACCTCGACATCTCCATGCCCGCCGGCGCCGAGTTCAAGCACCCCACCAAGCCCGGCCACACCGTCTTCGCCTACATCATCGAAGGAGCCGCCTGCTTCTGCCGGCAGAAGGATCCCTTCGCCTACGAGGCCGAGGGCGCGAACTATTTCGATCTGAAAAGAAGCGGCCTGCCGGGGAACGGGACGCTCATCCTCTTCGGCGACGGCGAACAGGTGAGCGTCACCACGGAAAAGGAGCCCGCGCGCTTCCTGCTCGTCTCCGGCCAGCCCATCGGCGAGCCCGTCGCCTGGTACGGCCCCATCGTCATGAACACGCAGCAGGAGCTCCAGGTTGCGTTTGACGAATATCAAAACGGAACGTTCATCAAGCCGGGGTGAGAGCTTCCGCTTACCGGGAAACTCGTTTTGTTTTATACGCGGTTCTCGATTCGGCGACGGCGACGATTCTCTTCTCGGCCATCAGCACGTCGGCGGGAATACCCAGTCCGGCGTGGAGTTTGCGGATCATGGCCAGACTCAAAGGCCGCTTTCCGGAAAGCACTTCCGACACATGGCTCTTGGCGCCGATATAGGGGATCAGATCAACGGCCTTCAGCCCTTGCTGCTCCATCCGGAACTTGATCGCCTCAACGGGGTCAGGCGGCTCAATGGGCTCATGCTCCTCCTCGTAGGCGCGAATGATCACATTCCAAAGCTCAAGCTCATCCCCGGCGGGCGTTCCCGGTTCCGCCCGCAGCAGCGCCGAGACACGCCCCAAGGCGGACTCATAGTCTGTTTCGTTTTTTATGACTTTCGGTCTCATGCTCAAATCGTCTCCGCATCCACGCGATCGTAATCCTTGTGCGTCCCGACAAACCGCACATAAACCGCTTTGAACCGATACTTCACCACCACGATCAGCCGGTATTTGTTCCCCGCGATATTAAAAACCACGCGCTCGCTGCTGAGGATGCTTGCCGTCCGGTATTTCGCCTTAATCTCCGCGCTGTTCTTCCAGCCGGCACGATCCGCTTCATAATACCAGGCCTTCAGCGGCTGCTCCGCATCCGCGTGCTTCTCCCAAAACTCTCTCAGCGTTTTACGACTGATAACGTTCATATCCTCGCAACTTCCCCCGTTCCCGTCAATACAAAAGTTCCCCGCAAGGGAACTCCTACGCATTAACCAACACCCAGCTGAAAATTACACACTCCATTCCCCCGAGTCAAATGGGGAGAAATTTTTTGCGGGCGGTTCTTCGGAAGCCTACTCGCGAGCGCCCTTTGCCGCGATAGCGGCAAGGCGAGCGACGGCTATGGGGTTGCGGCGTTTCGATCAGC
>CAIKKV010000085.1 GCA_903828035.1 uncultured bacterium | reverse complement strand
GGCAAAGGCGCTGTGAGGTCGAAGAATAACAGGCCTGACAGGTCTTTCATTCAATGAATAATCCCCACACAAACCCGGAAGCGCCAGGATAATGTCTTATCCTATTTTAGCGCAGGTCGCTATTATAGGCAGGGTGACGTGAAAAGATCTCTTCAGGGCCGGTATGTAACCATTTCAACGAAGGCACCGAGCAACCGGCGTGAACCTGTTTAGAGATAGGCGCCCATTTCCTTCAGGCGGCGGCGAACGTCGACGCCGTCCAGCTCCGCCGGCGTGCAGCCTTTTTCCGCCGCCAGGGCAGCCGCGAGCCCTGCGGCCTGGCCCACGGAAACGGCCGGCGGCATGACGCGCATGCTGCTGTGGATGGCGTGATCCACGGAGATCGGCCGGCCCGCCACGGTCAGGTTGTCGATGCCGCGCGGCACGATGCAGCCGTAGGGGATCTCGTAATACTCGCCCTCGGGCATGTGGAGGAACTCCGTGCCGGTGCCGGTGGGGTTGTGGATGTCGATGGGGTAGGAGACGCGGGCGATGGCGTCGGGGAACTTGGTCCGGCTGTTGTAGGCGTCCCGCGTGATGTAGGCGCGGCCCAGGATGCGGCGCGACTCCCGCACGCCGATGTGGTGGGCCATGGAGTGGAGCCGGCAGTTTTCATAGCCCGGCATGGCGGAGCGCAGCCAGGCCAAAAGATCGCGCACCTGGCGGCGGCCTTCCATCTCGGCCTCGGAGAGCTGCACGCCGTCGGTCGCATCCTTCTGCAGCACGCGGGTGGTGTTGAAGTGGATCACATCATCGTCGAAATAATGGAAGAAAAGCACGTTTTCGCGGGGGCAGCGGACCTTGCCGGAGGCCTTGGCGGCGTCGTAAAGCGCCTGGCGCCCCGCCTTGTCGGGGCAGCGGGCCTTGTCCACATGGGACAGCTTGAAGCAGAGGGTCATGGGCTGGCTCCAGCCGGAGGGGCCCCCTTTTTCGAAGGGGCAGCCGGCTCGCGCTGCCAGATCGCCGTCGCCCGTGGCATCGACCCAGTACTGGGCCTTGGCGGCGGTATAGCCGGATTTGGAGAGCAGCACAACGGCGTCGATCCGGCCGTCCTTCAGGATGACATCGGCGAGCGTGTGGTGGAAGAGCAGCTTGACGCCGGCCTCAAGGCAGAGATCCTCGGCGGCCAGCATGGCGATGTCCTTGCTGAGGGTACCCGAGGTTTTTCCGGCGCCGGCGATGTAGTCATCGCGAAGCTCGGGGGGCAGGTATGCGCCTATTTTCCGGACCCATTCCACATAGACGGGCCGGTCGAGGCACTCATCCTTGGCGTGGTTGCGCATGAAGGGGTTGACCTCGCCCGAGGCGGCCATGCCACCGAGGAAGCCGTAGCGCTCGATGAGGGTGACGGTGGCGCCCGCGCGGGCGGCCATGACGGCGGCGCCGAGTCCGCCCGGTCCGCCGCCGATCACGATGACCTCGGACTCGGCAACCACGGGAAGCGGCTTGTTCACGGAATAGGAAAGGGTCATGGGGGGGCTCCTGGCTAAATGGAATGAGTGTAAGCAAACGGGCGGAGCGAGGCAAGCGGCCTCATTTCCCTGGAGCCGGGACGCCCCCGTCCCGGGCATAACCTATTAAGCTTGTCAGCAAATAGGCGAATACTTAATGTATAAGAACGTTGTGAATCGTTTTGTTAATCGTTCGGGAGATTTACCATGCGACATCTTATCCTGTCGGCCCTTTTCGGTGTTGGAATGAGCAGCGCCCCGCTGATGGCGGCGGGGTTCACCCTGGTTCGGGATGGCGCGCCCCAAACGGCGGTCTGGTTTTATGAAGCGGCCGTGGTGGACGGCAAGCCCGTCCTGCCTTCCGACCGCGAGGCGGCCGAGGATCTGGTCAACTATATCAAGCAGATGAGCGGCGCCCAGCTGGAGCTGAAGACCGTTGAGAAGGACGGCAAGCCCGGTGCCGCCACTCCGGCCGTGCTCGTTGGAAAACTGGCCCGCGAGACGGGGATGGACGCGCCGCCAAAAACGCTTTCAGGGGATGGCTATCGCCTGCAGCTGAAGGGGGCTCATCTGCTTCTGGCCGGCGAAAACGAGGCATCCACGTTTTTTGCCACGGCCCATCTGCTTGAAAGTTTCGGCTGCCGCTGGTTTATCGACAACGACATTGGCACCGTGGTGCCGACGCTCAAGACGCTGGAAGTGGGGGAGATGAACGACGCCCGGCAACCCTCGTTCATCAGCCGCTCGATCTGGGGCCCCAATTGGGGCAAAAATGCGAGCTGGCTCCGGCATAACCGGCAGGGCGGCATGGTGCTGAACTCGGGGCACAACTGGCCGCGCTGGTTCTGCACAACCGAACCCAGGGATCGCGCCGAGTACCTGTCCAATGTCCTCGCGCGAGTCGAGGGAAAAGGAGCGACGTCCACCTCCATTTCCCCGCCCGACGGAACCCGGTATTGCCAATGTGAGCGATGCAAGGCGCTGGACGATCCCGCCTACCTGGAGCCCAGTTCCGGCGCGGTGGTGATGTCCGACCGCTATGAGGAGTTTTATAAGTTTATCGGCAATGAGGTGAAGAAGGTCAACCCCGACGCCATCCTGTGTCACTATGGCTATGCCGACTACACCTTGCCGCCCCGGAAGACGAAGGAGGCCCCGGATAATCTTTGCGCCTTCCTGGCGCCGATCCGCTTCTGCCGCGTGCACAGCATGTCCAATCCGCTTTGCGAAGCCCGCCAGCGCTGCCGCCAGATGGTGCAGGACTGGGCCAAGGTGGAATCGAAGATCGGCTGGCGCGAGTACAATTACAACCTGGCCGAGATGACGGTGCCGTTTTCCAAGATGAGCATCTGGAAAGAGGATATTCCCTGGCTCAAGGCCCAGGGCTGCATCGCCTTGAACATTGAATGCTTGTACCAGCCGCACATCTACGGGCCGCACACCTACCTGGTCGCCCGGCTGGCGTGGGACGCGAACGGCGACGTGGGCGCCATCATGGACGATTTCTACACGAAGTTCTGCGGCCCGGCCGCCCCCTTTGTGAAAGCCTACTGGGAGCGCATCGACAAGGCCTATCGCGAGACGCCGGTTCACGCGGGAAGCTTTGCCGGCGTGCATGCCTTCTGGACGCCCGGGTTGATCAAGGCCTGCCAGGCGGACCTGGAAGCGGCGGCCCGGGCGGCGGCCGGGGACGCGCTGATCGGAAAGCGCGTGGCCATGTTCCAGATGGGCCTGGACAACGCCAAGTTCTATGCGGCGTGGCGCGAGGCCGTGAACCGCTGCGATTTCGAGGCCTCACAGGTTGTCTATGACAAGTGGATGACGCACATGGATGATATTTTCACCGCCAAAATCCATCCGGTGGGCGAATACAAGCGCGGGTTGGCGCCCCGTTTTCTCGGGAAGGGGCAGGATTCCGGCTATGCGCGCGTGACCGGGGGCCGAAAAATGGTGATGCCGCTTCCGGACGAGTGGGAGTTCCGGTACGACGCAGCCGGCATGGGCGAGTCCAATGGCTGGCATAAGGCGGCCCCGGGCGGGGCCGACTGGAAAAAGGTCAAAACCTACTCCGCCACGCTGAACGAGCAGCAGATTCCGGAGCAGCTCACCTGGATGTGGTATCGCACCACGATCAAAACGCCCAAGACGCTGCCCGAGGGGCCGCTCGCCCTGTGGTTCATGGAGCCCGACGGCAACCAGCTCAAGGTCTGGCTGAACGGCGAGCCTGTGGCCGAGTCGGCGGACATCAAATCACGCATGCCGTACGATTTGGATTTGAGCGGCAAGCTGAAGCCGGACACGGAATACGTGATTTCGGTACGGCTGTGGCACCGTCGCATTTCGGAGCTGATGCTCGGCGGCCTGCTCCGGCCAGTCATGATCTACAGCGGCGCGATTCCGCCTCCGCCGCCTCCG
>CAIKKV010000084.1 GCA_903828035.1 uncultured bacterium | reverse complement strand
TTATGATACTCCAGCCACCAGTTGGGCGTGCCTTGCGGTTGCTTGTCGAAAGCCAGCGTGCGCACGTTGTAATCGGGGACCGTGCCCTTGAAGCGGACCCAGCCGATGTTCTCGCCCCAGGCAAAGCCGTCGAAGCGGCCTGTCGCCATGTCAATTGTCACCACGCTGTTGGACGGGTTGAACTTGAGCCAGCCCACGTTCTCGCCCCAGGCATAGCCGGTGAGGTTACCCGCCGCATCCAGGTTCACACCCCAGTCGGTCGCACTGTTGTTGGCGTAGGGGCCGCCGGCTTCGGCGCCCAATTTGATCCAGCCGATGTTCTCGCCCCAGGCCAGGCCCGTCAGGTAGCCGCTGGTGCCGTCGAAATGCAACGTCACCCCGCCGTTCGTCGGCGCCGCATTGGCCCAGCCGGTATTCTCAGTCCAGGCGTTCTTGTTGGTCGGGTCCATGTTTCCGGTCGCCCACGCACAGGGCAGAACCAAAAAGGCCCATGCCAGCACAGCCGCCGATAATCCTCCCCTCGCCTTGCGTTCAGTCATTGTTCTCATCGTTTCCGTCCTTCCTTTTCCTGATAATCCCAGTTCCATACTTCAACCGGTGGCAACCGTTTGCCCCGCGTCCCATCTGCAAATCAGTGCGCGCTCAGCTATCACACCCACCCGCCGCCCTGTTTCACCAATCCAAGCGACAGGAACGGCCGCTTGCCAGAGCAAATGTCGCGCCGTATGCTCGTCGCGTTCGTGGAAACGAAGCCGCAAAAGGGACATCCGCTCCCAACCCTCGGCAATCTCCCGGATCGGTCCGGGCAGTATCTTCCAGAAGCGGCCGACACGTATCACAATCACATGTCCCGGGAGACTGTTCGTCAAGCTCTGCTCCTGTTGCTCGAAACTCAAGGCATTCGTTGGCGAAGGACACTTTGTGGCGACCTTGCCGGATTCCCAACGGAAATACTCATTCAACCAGGTGAAACGTGTACGAATGGCCTGCAAAAGGCGGCGGCACGATGCGCGCCTAAGATGGCCAACATAGGAGTTCAACCATTGGCGCAGATCATTAAGCAGGCTCTCCGGCCAGACGAACACTTTGTGCCCGTCTGCGTATGCGGCCATGCCCAGTTCCCGCAGTGTTTTCTCCGTTGCCGCCAATCGTTGACGCAGGGCCGACACCACACGCCTGCGGACCAGCAGATACTCCGGCCGCACCACATAACCCAGAAAATCAATCCCGTCAGCGACCGGGCGCAATTTGCGCCGGTCATTCAAGCCCAACCCAAGATGCTCGCGCGCAAACAATTCAATCTGCCCTTCCCATTGCTCAAGCTGCGACTTGTCGGGCGACACAAGCACCAGATCGTCGCAGTAGCGCAGGTAGTGACTCGCCTTCAGCGTATGCTTCACAAACTGGTCCAACGCATCCAGATAGACATTCGCGAAAAACTGGCTCGTCAAGTTCCCGATCGGCAGGCCGCAATGCGGCTCGGCTTTGAACAGCGTCTTGTGGGCGGGCAGACGTTCAAAATCCGCCCTGGTCGCCCCCCGCAAGCGACAATTCCCGGTCGGCTCGTGAAATATCAGCATCCGCGCCAGCCAAAGCACCGCCGGATCGCGTTCCTTGCGTGCGATGCGTTCAAAAAGGATGTCGCGATTCAGTGTGATGAAATACCCCCGCACATCCAGTTGCAGATACCAGGCCCGCCGCGTCCCGTTGGCAGTCGCCTGCCTGACAAAAGAGCGCAGCCGTTCGACACCCGCGTGCGTCCCCTTGCCCTTCCGGCAGGCATACGAATCGTGAATGAACCGCCGCTCCCATTCCGGTTCCAGATGCCCCACCAGAATGTGATGCACCACCCGGTCCCGGAAATCCGCCGCAAAAATCTCTCGCCGTTTCGGCTTTTCTACCAAAAACGCCACCGACTGCCCCGGCCGATACGTGCCCGCCGTCAGCTCCTCGTGCAACCCTACAAGGTTCTCCTCCAGATTCTGCTCAAACCGCATGGCATTCGCCGTCCCGCGCTTGTGCCGGCGGCAACGCCGGTACGCCCGGTAGACGTTCTCCATGCTGAATAGAGGATGTCCCTCAAACATATCGCACTTCTTTCTTCCCATAAAAAAGGGGACGGCAAGACCACCATTCTCCACCGCGGACGGGCCACACATAGTTCGTGTTCGTCTTATTGTCGTTGTTCACGTTGCCATCGTTCAGGTTCACGTTCCACGCGTTGTCCGTATTGTCCGCGTTCGTAGAAGACGACCAGTAGTTATCCGACTGGACACCTGCCCACGAAACAGTAATCCGCCCACTTCTCCCGACGCACCCACTGGCTGCGCCGGGACCACCGGCCGCCGAAGCCCACGAGGGGATACCACGGCCTGTATGCTCATGCCCGCCAGACTTCACTTGTCAACTACGCCAAGTTCCATCCGACATGGCGGGAC
>CAIKKV010000083.1 GCA_903828035.1 uncultured bacterium | reverse complement strand
TGGCTTCCATCCATAGCCCGCCCAGGAGAGTTCCTAACACCTTTCATCCCTTGTGTACGTCTCATCGGGCTCTAAGTGGTTACCCATTCGCGCGCCGCCCAAGGATCCTCAGAGAGGTCCGGGGCGCGCGATGGCTAGTCGGGTTCGGCGTTCCGTCAGCCGGAATATGGCGCGGCGATTTTCCGATGATGAGGGGCGACGGCGAGGAGACGTGGAATAATGGTCCCGGCTCCTCTAGCCGGAGCCCCTCAGCGCGGAAAAGCGACCGCCAGATTCCGGCCGGAACGCCGAACTCCCGCTGGTAACCCGCCGCCCACAGATCCTGCCTCGAAGCCTTTTAATTGTGCAGGCGCGGGTTTTTGATATAATACGGCGCATGAAATCCGGAATAAGGCGGTGCGCGTGAGCGGAGAAGGCATCCAGGTGTCCGTTGTGCTTCCCGTCTACAACGAGGAAGCCTGCATCGAAGGCGTGCTGCGCGAACTGCACGGCGTGCTGGCCGGCCTCGGCAAGCCCTTTGAAATCCTGGCCGTCAACGACGGCTCCACCGACCGCACCCGCGACGTGCTGCTGGCCCTGGCCCGCGCCCTGCCCGGCCTGCGCGTGCTGACCCTCGTCCCCAACAGCGGCCAGAGCGCGGCCATGGGCGCCGGCTTCCGCCACGCCCGCGGCGGCGCCGTCGTGGCCATGGACGCGGACGGCCAGAACGATCCCGCCGACATCCCCGCCCTGCTGGCCCGGCTGGCGTCCTGCGACGTGTGCTGCGGCTACCGGGTCAACCGCCAGGACACGTGGTCCAAGAAGTTCGGCAGCCGGCTGGCCAACGCCGTGCGCCGCTTTTTCCTGCACGACGGCATCCGCGACACCGGCTGCTCGCTGAAGGCGTTCAAGGCGTGGGTGCTGCGGGATCTGCCCCTGGAGCTGAAGGGCATGCACCGGTTCCTTCCCGCCCTCGCGCTGATGCGCGGCGCCCGGGTCGACCAGGCCCCGGCCCGTCACCGCGCCCGCTCGGCCGGCGTCAGCAAGTACACCAACATGGGCCGGCTGGCGCGCACGGTCTCCGACCTGCTGGCCGTGAACTGGATGCGAAACCGGTACAAGCGGTTCGAGGTTCGGGTGGAATGCGAATAACCCTCAAATCCGGCATCTGGAGCCTGATCGGATTCCTGGGCTTTGCCGTGGTCGTGGTGGCGCTGGCTCACATCCCCGCGGTGCGCGAGCATCTGACGGTCGCCAGCATCACGGAGTGGGTGCAGAAGCTGGGCTACTGGGGCCCCCTGGGCATCCTGGCCATCTCCCTGGTCTTGCCGTTCCTGTTCCTGCCGCGCTGGCCGGTCGTCTTCGTGGCGGGGGCGCTGTACGGCATCGTCTGGGGAACCGTCATCGGCACGCTGGCGGGCACGATCGGGGCGGTGATTCATTTCGTGCTGTCCCGGAAACTGTTCCACCCCCTCGGCGATCGCGTCCGGCGCCGGTTCAAGCTGCCCGCACGCATGGACGATCGCCATACGCTCATGCTCATCTTCACGCTTCGCGCGTTCCCCTTGTCGAATTACGCGCTGACCAACCTGCTGGCCGGCGCGCTCGGGATGCGGCTGGGGCCCTTTACGGCGGCCACGCTGGCGGGCATGATTCCCTCCACCTTGATGTATGCCGCCTGGGGCAAGCTGCTGCAGAAGCCGTCGGCCGGCTACTACACCCTGGCCATTGCGCTGGTGGTGGTGCTGGCCCTCGGCTCGTGGTTGGTGGGTCGCAAGGTCCTGGCTCCCCAGGCCGAAAGGAGCGAGGACGATGAGCTCGATCCGGCTGGCGGGTAAGGATGTGACGGCCGAATGGCTTCCGCGCCTTGAGAAGGCGGCGGCGGGCCGCGATCCCGCCCTGGCGGAGCAGGCCCGCCAGCACGAGCCTGTGGCGGCGCTTCGCGCGGCGCCCTCGCCGTCCCTGGAATTGGATCGCTGGCTGGCGCTGCTGCGCGCCCATGGCGCCGTCCGGACCGACGATTTTGTTGCGCCCGCCCGTCCCGGGGCGGCCGGACGGCTGATGAGCCGCCTCAAGGGCGTCGTATGGAAGCTGCTCCGCTACCAGCATGAGCGGACGGCCGTCCAGCAGAACGCCGTCAATCTCCAGCTGGTGCTGGCCCTTGAAGCGGTTCTGGCCGAGCAGCGCCGCGAGCTGGCCGCCCTTCGGGAGCGGGTCGCCGCGCTGGAGGCCCGGACGGGGCCGGGAGCGCGGCCGTGACCCGGCGGGCCGACCAGCTGCTGGCGGGCTTCGCGGAGGGCGATGCCATCTCCCAGGATGCGCTGCTGCTGCAGGCCGCCTTCCGCGGGCTGGGCTGGGAGTCCGAGCTGTTTGTTCCCGGCGCGCACACGGACCCCGCGGCGGCGCACCGGGTGCGGCCGCTGGAGGCGTATGCCGGCGCGCCCGGCGATGTGGCCGTGCTGCACGATGTCCTGGAGCCGGCGGCGGTGGCCGCCTTCCGCGCCACCCCGGCGCGGCGCGTGCTGCGCTACCACAACATCACCCCGGCCTCCTTTTTCACAGCGTTCGACGAGGCGATGGCGGAGCGTCTGCTCCGCGCGCGCGCGGAGCTGGGCTCGATCGCGTCCCTGGCGGAGGCGGTCTGGTCCGTTTCCGCGTTCAACGCCGCGGAGCTGCCGGAAGCGCCCTCGACGAAGAGCCGGGTGCTGCCGCTGCTGTTCGACGAGGCCCGCTTCCGGATCGCGCGCGATCCCGGGGTGGAGGCGCGCTATTCGGGCCCCCTGGCCAACATCCTGTTCGTGGGCCGCCTTGTCCCCAATAAATGCATCGAGGAGCTGATCCTCGCCTTTCATGTGTATCATCGCGCCGTGAATCCGCAAAGCCGGCTGGTCATTGCCGGGTCCGAGCGGAGCTGCCCGCGCTACACCGCGCTGCTGAGCCTGCTGGCCAGGGCGCTGGACCTGTCCAACGTCTGCTTCGAGGGGTTCGTGTCGCCCGCCGGCCTGGCGGCGCTGTATGGCCGCGCGACCCTGTTCGCGACGCTGAGCCGCCACGAGGGATACTGCCTGCCGCTCATCGAGGCGATGGCGAACGGTGTCCCCGTTTTAGCCCGCCGCGGCGGCGGCATGCCCGAGGCGATGGGCGAGGCCGGGCTCCAGGTGGAGGACCTGGCGCCGGCGCTCGTGGGCGAGCTGATGGGCGAGGCCATTCACAACGCCGCGGTTCGGGAGGCGATGCTCCACTCCCAGGCGAAACGGCTGGAAGAGATTCGCGCCCGGAAGCCGGCGGAAGAGATCAGCCGGTTATTGGCTGAGCTGTAGAGCGCTGTTTTTCACGCCGTCTCAGCCTCGAAAAGTCTCGCAGGCCTCTTTCAGGGCCAGGAGATTTGCCCACGGCACTTCGGGCTCCACCATGTGCGTCGGGGCGATGACGAGCCCGCCCTTCGGCCCGCACAGGCGCAGGTTGTTCCAGACCACCTCCCGGACTTCCTGCGGGGTGCCGAACGGCAGGGTCGTTTGCGTGCCGATCGTGCCCCAGAACGAGATCCGTCCGCCGACCCGCGCCAGGACATCCTCGAACTTCATGCACTCCGGCTGGACGGGGTTGAGGATGTCCACGCCGACCTCAACCAGCTCCTCGAGGAAGGGAAGGACGAAGCCGCACGAGTGGTAGAAGATGAGGATGTCGGGCTTGATTTCCCGGGCGGCCCGGATCACCGCCGCCAGGCGCGGCTTGAGCCACTCCCGCCACAGCTCCTGGCTCATCATGATCGTGCTCTGCATGCCGATGTCATCGCCCAGCTGGATGATGTCCACATCCGCGCGGGCCGCCAGCTGGATGCGCTCGATGGCGCTGGCCGTCACCCGGTCGAGGTGAACCGTGGCGCGCTCGTCGCCGGACAGCATGTCGACCATCAGGTCTTCCATCGAGCGGAGGTACCAGGCGATCTCCCACACGGTGCAGGACATTCCGGCCATCGCCGCCAGCCCCTGGCCGTGGATGGTCTCCACGCGTTTTTGAAGGCGCTCCAGCGCCTCCGGCACGGGGCGGGGTAGCGGGTAGGTCGCGATTTCGTCCAGGGAGGCATCCCCTTTCAGCGGGTGATGCATGCGGGTCATGTGGAAGCAGCCGGGGCGGTGCGAGTGAGCCACCCCCCACACGCCGATGTTCGCATCCGCCGGCAGTTCCTCCCGCGGATAGAGCCGGTTGGCGTCCGTCCACGTCTTGGCCATTTCCACCTCGCATCCGCGATGAGAAGTGCCGAAGAACTCCGCGATGTTCGTGTGGCCGAAGCGGGCTTTGAAGGCCTCGACCTGCGAGGCGCAAAAGCTGCCGCAATCGAGCGGCACCTGGTCATACCCCTGCCGGCGCAGGGCGCGTAATAAGTTCTCTCGGGGCGTCAGGCGTGACGGCATACAGGTTCTTCTTTCTGCTTCAGGGCGTCGGCGTGACGGATTCCGGGTTTACCCGTTGCGCTCGGCGGTGCCGAGCCAGCGGCGGAAGGCGTTGTAGCCGACGAGGTGGTCGGTGAGGAAGGTGACCATGTACTGGAGCGGGAGGCCGCCCACGGTCTTGCGTTTCAGGCGGTCGCACTTGCGGCACAGGGCCAGCGAGTCGATGTTCGCGCCATAGGCGCGGCGGAGGGCGCGGTA
>CAIKKV010000082.1 GCA_903828035.1 uncultured bacterium | reverse complement strand
GCGGCGGCGAGCCGGTCGGGCCGCGTGATGATGGCGCGCCGGCCCTTGCCGCTGTTCTCCAGGAAGTTCACCACGCCCTGGACCTTGGGCCCGATGCTGCCGGCCGGGAACTGCCCCTCCGCCAGGTAGCGCTTCGACTCCTCCACGCTCACGCGGTCCAGGCTCGCCTGCCGGTCTGTCCCGAAATGAAGGACAACCTTGGGGTGGGGCATGAGGATGACCAGCAGGTCCGCCTCGGTTTCCGTGGCCAGCAGGGCGGAGGTGAGGTCCTTGTCGATCACCGCCTCGAGGCCCTCGAAGTCGCCGTTCTCCCGGACCCCGATCGGGATCCCGCCGCCGCCGCCGGCGATCACGATGTTCCCTTCGCGGGCCGCGTGGCGGATCATGTGCCGCTGGACCACCTTGACGGGCCTGGGGCTGGGCACCACGCGCCGGTAGCCGCGGCCGGAGTCCTCCACGATCCGCCAGCCGTGCTTTGCCTCCATGGACCCGGCCTGCTCCCTCGTCATGAAGGTGCCGATGGGCTTGGAGGGATTCCGGAAGGCCGGATCGTCGCGCTCGACGATCACCTGGGTGATCACGGTCACCACGTACCGGTAGGTGTCCAGCCGCTTCAGGTGGTTGAGCAGCGTCTGCTGGAGGAAGTAGCCCATGTTGCCCTGGGTCTCCGCCACCAGCACGTCGAGCGGCATCTCCGGCGCCATGTCCCTGGCGCGCTCGTGGCGGACCAGTTGCTGGCCGACCTGCGGGCCGTTGCCGTGGGTGATGATGATGTTGTAGTCGCGCTCGACCAGGCTCATCAGGTAGCCGCAGATGACCTCGGCGTTCCGGGTCTGCTCCTCCACGGTTCCCGACTCGCCCGCCCGGATCAGCGCGTTGCCGCCCAGCGCCACCAGCACCATCTGCCGGTCGCTTCGGTACAGGTCGCGATGGAGGCTGGGGGGCTGGGTGCTCATGCGGCCGGGAGGCGGCTCCCTATCCCCGGTAGGACAGCGGCTTGGGGTTGAGCCAGGCGACCATGTCCTTGCGGATGGCCTGGGCGAAGGCGAAGTTGCCGTACGGGTTGTGGTGGCCGAACACCTGCGCGCCGGCCCGCGACACGTAGCGCTGCTCGCAGAACGCGTCGACCGTGCCCCGGAACGACTTGTACTCGTTGCCGATCAGAGGCAGGCTGTCGGTGTAGAGGTACTTTTCCTTTTTTAGGAACTGGACGAACTCGGCGTCGAACCGCGCCCCGGTCTTGATGTAGGTCTGCAGGGTCGGCACGTCGTAGCTCAGCTGGAGCAGGAGCTTGCGCTTGTTGGCCTTGCACCACGTGCGGAGCTTGTCCACGGTGAACATCGTGGAGCGGATGCCGTAGGCGATGTGGAGCTTCTTGGCGTCGGCCTGGCGGGTCTTCGCGCTGCGCAGGTTGACCTTGACGCCGAAGGCCTCGGCCAGCGTCTCCAGCTCCGCCGTGGGGGCCACGCCGCCCTCGCGCAGGCAGTAGAGGTGGGCGGCCGTGTCGTCCTTGAACGCGTTGTAGTAGTTCTCCTTGCCCACGAGCTTGCGAAGGTCGGTCACCTTCTTGCACATGCCCTCGCGCTCTTCCCACCTGGCCGTCGCGACATTGAAGCGCACGTGCGCCCAGGGGAAGCCGTGAACGGGATAGCCGTCCTTCTTGCCGCGGGGCAGGTCCCGGCACATCCAGGCCACGCGGTTCCAGCGGGCGGCGTCGATGTTGCGCATGTAGTCGTCATCCCAGATGGTCAGGATGATGTACTTCACGGAAAAGTCCTTGGTGGCCTCCATGCGCATCGCGCGCCGGTAGGCCTGGTAGACGCCGTAGCCGCCGGTGCCGAAGTTGCGGATGGGCTCGCGGAAATGGGCGGCGAGGATTTCCTGCCAGGTTTCGCCGTTGCTCACCTGCGCGCACTGGGTGTAGCTGTCGCCGTAGGTGTTGATGCGGCAGGGCTGGTCCGCGAAGTTGACCATCGTGCGGTTCCAGCCGCGCGGGTCGTAGGTGCCGATGGTGCGGGTTCCATCCATCCCGTCCACCAGGCAGTGGTCCCGGTGGAGGTAGCCCAGCTCCGGGTCGAACGTGAGGAGGGTCGGCTTCTTCGGGTCCATGTACCGCTCGATCTCGACCGACTGATAGGCGGCGGTGTAAAGCAGTTGTTTCAAGTCCTTTAATTCGCTCATGACCGGGGCTCCCTTACTGGATGTGGCGTTTCTTTTAATGAAATGTTTACGTAATCTTATGCTGTGTTTACTGGATCGTCCAGTTTTATTTTCAGTGGCCGCCGGGATTTCCGGCGAGCTCGGAGGGGCAGGGGTCGTAGTGCGGGTGCGCCACGCGGGGGATCCGGTAGCCGCCGGTCTGGTAGACCGAGGGCACGTCGGCGCAGCCCAGCCGCAGCACCGGGCAGATCGGATCGGGCGGCAGCTCGGGAAGGCGCACGACAACGCGCCCGTCGCGCTGCTCGAGCGGAACCGGGCCGTGCCCGAGCAGCTCCGCCTGCAGCACGCGCGTCTCGATGCCGCCCAGCACGCAGTCCCGGCCGGGATAGTTGCGCAGGAACTGGAAGAGGTCGTTGTTCTTGATCGTGCAGGGGCCGAGGCCGTTCCAGTCGCCGCGGTGCTCCCCGCGCGTCTGCAGGTCGAAGCTGAAGAGGTGGGTGGTGCCGAAGATGGCCGCGCTGTTCGTTTTCAGCCATGCGCCCACCGCCTTCAGGCGCTCCACCGCCTCGGGCGGGAAGGAGCCGTCGCCGCGCGGGCCGACGTTCAGCAGCAGGTTGCCGCGGCCGGCGGCGGCCGACGCCAGCAGGCTCACCAGCTGGGCGGGCGACTTCCAGTCGCGATCCCCGGCCGTGAAGCCCCACGAGTTGTTGACGCTGAGGCAGCCTTCCCAGGGGCGCCAGGGCTGCGGGGCGCCCATGTGGCCCTCCGGCGTGCAGAAGTCGCCGGGCAGGCCGTTTCGCGGATTGAACAGCACGGCGGGCTGGAGGGCGCGGATCTTCGCGTCCAGCTCGGCGGCTTTCCAGCCCTCGCCGTTGAACGGCCACCAGCCGTCGTACCAGAACACGTCCATGGGGAAGAGCTCGGCCAGCTCCACGCAGCGCGCGTGCGTGGCGGCGATGAACCGCTCGTAGGCGCCCCGGTCCTCCAGCGCGTCCACCGAGTCGGGCTGGTCCATCCAGTTGTTCAGGCTGTGGTACAGCCCCACGCGCAGGCCGCGCTTGCGGGCCGCCGCCACCAGCTCGGCCACCAGGTCCCGCCCGCAGCTGGTCCAGGTGCTGAAGTCGGAGAGCTTGCTGCGGTAGAGCCGGAACCCGTCGTGGTGCATCGTGGTCAGCACGACGTAGCGCATGCCGGCGGCCACCGCCAGGTCGCAGATCGCCGCGGCGTCAAAGGCGTCGGCCTTGAACCGCCGGGACAGGCTGCGGTACTCGTCGCGCGGGATCAGCTCGCGGTTCATCACCCACTCGCCGCGGCCGAGGAGGCTATACAAGCCGTAATGGATGAACAGCCCGTAGCGGGCCTCGGTAAACCAGTCAGTCTTCATGGCGTTTTCCTGTTAAACAAAGCGCTGTTATCGTGTTCGGGAATAATCAAAGGTACTTACCAGACTCGCGTTCGCTTCGTCAAGAGTTCACATCCGCTATTCGCCATCCGCTATCCGCTATTTCCCCTCGGGCAGCGTGATGACCGTTATTTCGGGCGGGGCCAGCAGGCGGAGCGGGGGGCCCCAGGTGCCGCATCCGCGCGAGACGTAGAGCCAATGCAGGGGGCTTTCCTCGTAGAGGCCGAAGCCCTGTTTGAAGAAATAGCGGACCAGGAGGTGGAACGGGAACAGCTGGCCGCCGTGCGTGTGGCCCGAAAGCTGGAGGCTGGCGCGCTCCCGCGCGAGCGCGGACATCACCGGCTTGTGCTTGAGCAGGATGACCGTGCCGGGGGTCCCCGCCGGAGGAAGGGCCTTGTCTTCATCAGGGAAACAGATGTCGCCCGCCGCCTTGCCGTGCAGGTCGTCCACGCCGCCCAGGCTCAGCCCCGGCAGGAGGTCCACGCGCTCCGCGCGGAGCACCTTGAAGCCGGCCAGGCCGTAGGCCGCCAGGGAGTTGGAGAGGCCGGCGTAGTACTCGTGATTGCCCAGCACGGCGTATTTGCCCAGCGGCGGCTTCAGCGCGGCCAGGCCCTCCAGCTCCTTGCGGATTTCGGAGGCGGGCGCGTCGAGCAGGTCGCCTCCGCACAGGATGAGGTCGGGCTCGAGGGCCTTGAGGAAGAAAAGGGTCCGCTCCGCGGCGGCCGTGTTGCCGTAGGGGCTGAGGTGCAGGTCGGTGAAGAAGGCGATCTTGACCGGCCGCGGCGCGGCGAGCCCCGGCAGGTCCACGGGGTTGACGCGGAGCCGGCGCGCCTCGCCCGCGCTCCAGGAGAAGAGCAGGATGGTCATCCCCACCATCACGCGCAGCTGGGTCATGGGCGCGAGGGCCGAGGGCCGGCCGGCCGCGGGGAGGAGCCGGGTCAGCCCGTTCCAGGCGTCCATGAGGAGGCCGGCGCAGAAGGACCAGAAGATGAAGGTCATCCAGAAGAACGAGATCTCGATGAGCGGGCGGGCCACCCAGAGGCCGTGCCGGCGCAGCGCGTAGCCGGCGAAGAGGGAGGACATGAGGGAGAGCAGGGAGAGCAGCACCGGCAGCCGCAGCCCGGGCGTCAGCAGCGGATAGAACCGGATGAACAGCGCCACATGGGGCACCAGGTAGACGGCCATGGCGATCAGGAGGAATCGGGTCATCACGCACCTTAGCGGGATGCCCGGGCCCTTGCCAGATTATTTTGCTGGAGCCGGGACGCCCTCGTCCCG
>CAIKKV010000081.1 GCA_903828035.1 uncultured bacterium | reverse complement strand
CGCTGGTTCCTCGACCGCGTGGCCACGCACATCCTCGCGTTTGAAGGCGACAGCAAGGTCACCTGGTTCGAGGGCAACTACCAGGACTACCATGAAAGCCGCCGCAAGCTGCTCGGTGATGCGGCCGACCGCCCCACCCGCGTCCGGTTCCGCCCCATCCGCCATGCCTAAGCCCCCGGCTTAAAAGCCGACCGTCCCCATTCAATTTCCATTAGACGTTAGTCGTATGTCTGGACAAATGGCGTCCATGCGTATATAAAGGAAGTTGAGGACGTTCATGAAAAACCCGATTCGCATCCGATCGTTTCGCGCCGCCCTTCTACTGGCTGGCGCCATCAGTGCGGCCGCCCTGATCCTGGCAACCGCAGGCTGGTCGTATTTCCATCATGAAACGATGCGGATTCAGGCTGAAAAAGCCGCCGACCTGAAAGCCGTGGCCGACCTGAAAACCGGCCAGATCGTCCTCTGGCGCAAACGGATCCTCTCCGACGCCAGCCTCATGGCCACGAGCCTTTGCCAGCCCGCCATCCGCCGCTGGCTCACCGCGGACGGCGACGCGGGGCGGGCGGAGCTAAGGACTCTACTTGGCACCTATTCCGCGATCGCGGGACCCGCCAACCTTCTCGTGGTTGCGCCGGAAGGGAGCCTCATCCTGTCCCTGGACGAAGAGCGGAGCGGGCTGGCGAAACCGGCCCAAGAGCTTGCCGCTCATGCCGCCCGGTCGGGCGAAGCCTGCGTGGGGGACTTTTACCGCTGTCCGGTCTGCGGCGGCATTCATCTGGATACGGCGGCTCCGGTTCTGGACGAAGCCGGCCGCCCGGTCGCCGTGCTCCTCCTGCGCAATGACCCCGAAACGTTTCTCTACCCCCTGATTCAAAGCTGGCCCACGCCGAGCGCGAGCGCGGAAACCCTTCTCCTGCGGAAGGATGGAGACGATATCCTCTTCCTGAACGTGCTCAAGCACAAGAGCGCTCCGGCCCTGTCCCTGCGGATTCCCCTGAACCAGGCCGAGGTGCCGGCCGTACGGGCGGCGCGGGGCGAGTCCGGCATCTTCACGGGAATGGATTATCGCGGCGCCAAAGTCCTCTCGGATCTCCGGTCCGTGCCCGATTCCCCCTGGTTCATGGTCACCAAGGTGGATGAAAGCGAAATCCTGTCCGAAGCCCGCTACCGGGGGCGTGTCATCCTTATATTTGTCCTGCTCGGCATCGGCCTCGCCACCTTCAGCGCCGTCTACCTGTTCAACCGGCGCGAACGGAAGCTCTACGAGCGGCTCTATCTCGCGGAGCGGGAAAAGCGGGAGGCCCACGGGGAAATCCGGGCGACCCTCTACGGCATCGGCGACGGCGTGATGGCGTCCGACGCGCAAGGCCGCGTCACCCGCCTGAATCCCGTGGCGGAACAGCTGACCGGCTGGGGCGAAGCCGAGGCGCTGGGCAAGCCCATGAAAGAGATCTTCCGCATCATCAATGAAAAGACGCGCAACGCGGTCGAAAGCCCGGTCGATCGCGTCCTGCGGGAAGGCCGGATCGTGGGCCTGGCCAACCACACGCTGCTCCTCGCCAAGGACGGCACCGAACGCCCCATCGCCGACAGCGGAGCCCCTATCCGCAACGAGCAGGGGGCGGTTATCGGGGTGGCGCTGGTGTTTCGCGACCAGACCGCCGAACGCCACGCCCAGGACGCGCTGCAGGAGAGCGAATCTTATCTCCGATCAATCCTTAACGGAATCGGCGCCCATATCGCGGTTATCGATCGAACGGGAACGATTGTCATGGTCAATCGCGCCTGGCAGCGATTCGGGCAGGAAAACGGGGACCCCTCCGACGGGGCCGCGACCGGCGTGGGCGCGAATTACCTGGCCGTGCTCCAGGCCGCTCAAAAGGACGCCCCCTCCGGGGCGCTGGAAGCGCTCGCCGGCATCCAGGACGTACTGGCCGGAAAAGCCAGCAAAGCCTCCGTCGAGTATGCGTGTCATTCCCCCGACAAGAAACGCTGGTTCCTGCTTCGAGCCACCCCCCTGCTGGGCGAAAAGGGAGGCGCGGTCCTGGTCCACATCGACATCTCGGAAGCAAAACTAGTGGAGTGGCGCCGCGAACTGGCCGTGAAGGTGCTGGCGGAGCTTAACCGCGGAGATGACTCGGAGAAACTCGCCGGAGATATCCTCCGGCTGATTCACGACCACATGGGCATGGACGAGGTCCTCGTGAAATTACGCCAGGACGACGAGTTCGACTGCCGTGACGCACGCGGCGCCTTCCCCCCGGAGTGCCTGTGCGGCCGCGTGTTGAACGGCCAGGGCGAAGCCTCCCTGCCCGGTTTCACGGCGTATGGAAGCTTCTGGACCCCCTCCGCGTCGGACTACCGCGCCTCCCTGGCGAACGCCGGTCAATCGGACCTTCCTCCGGGCCGATGCCTCGGCAAAGACTGCGAATCCGTGGCGCTGATCCCCCTGCGGTCCGGGAATGAAACGGTGGGCCTGATCCGGCTCGCCGATCGAAGAAGGAAACAGTTCAGCCCTGAGGACATCCTGTTCCTGGAAGGCATCGGGGCCAGCATCGGAATCGCCCTGACGCGCCAGCAGGCCGCGAAGCGCGAACAGGCCTCCCATACCGAACGGCTCCGCCTGCTCGACGCCGCGGAATCGTCGGGCGAAGCCCTGCGGCATGAACGCAACTTGCTCTATGCGCTGATGGACAACCTGCCCGACCGTGTTTTCTTCAAGGACACCCAATCCCATTTCACCAAGATCAGCAAGGCGCACGCCCTCTCGCTGGGGCTGAAGGAGCCTGGGGAAGCCGTCGGAAAGACCGATGCGGATTTCAAGCCCGGCGAAGTCGCCGAACAGACGCACGCCGAGGAGCGGATGCTGCTGGAAACGGGCCGGTCGGTGATCGCCAAGGTGGAGAAGCGGACGAAGGGCGACGGCCAGGTGCAGTGGCACTCCATCGTCAAGGCGCCCATCAAGGACCGGGAGGGCCGCGTCACCGGCCTGGTCGGAATCTCGCGGGATATCACGCAGGAAATCGAGCTGCAGCAGCAGCTGCAGCAGGCCCTCAAGATGGACGCCATCGGGCGGCTGGCCGGCGGCGTGGCGCACGACTTCAACAACCTGCTTCAAGCCATTCTGGGCTTCACTGAGCTGCTGCTCGAACAAGCCGACCAGAAAAGCACCCAGTACACGGATCTGAAGGAAATCGAAAGGGCCGCCAAGCGGGCGGCGGACTTGACCCGCCAGCTTCTCGCCTTCAGCCGGAAACAGCTGATCGAGCCGCGGGTGCTGGACCTGAACCAGTCGATCCTCGGCACGGAAAAAATGCTTCGCCGCGTCCTGGGCGAAAACATCCGGATCGAAACCGAGCTGGCCCCCGGCCTGCAGCACATTAGCGCGGACCACGGGCAGGTCGACCAGATCATCCTGAACCTTGCCGTCAACGCGCAGGATGCCATGCCCAACGGCGGAACGCTCCACATCGCCACCGCCCTAATCGTCCTGAACGCGGAAGACTCCAAGTCCATCCCGGAAGCCCGGCTTGGCGAGTTCGTCT
>CAIKKV010000080.1 GCA_903828035.1 uncultured bacterium | reverse complement strand
CCTCAGCGCGCCAAAGCGCGCGCCAACCCGCGGCCGAAACGGCGCAACCCGCATCACGCAACCCCAAACCTATGCGCTCTCCGTGGCCGCGATTAGCTGCCTTTGCCCTGAGCATCGAATGGCTGTCGAATGGCTTGGCAGGTCGAATTCGGTGTGGCATGATTAGGGGACGTGAAAACCTCGTTCAAACTCGTGACCGTCCTGGGGATCCCGATCCGGATCCACATTTCCCTGCTCGCGCTCCTCGTCATCGTGGGGGTGCTGGCCTGGGATCTCGGCGGCGAGGCCATGCTGGTCTACAACCTCTCCCTGCTCGTCATCGTCTTCGCCAGCATCGCGCTTCACGAGCTGTCCCACTCCCTGGTGGCCATCCGCAAGGGCTGCCAGGTGCGCGAAATCACCCTCCTGTTCGTGGGCGGCGCCGCCCAGATGGAGGAGCTGCCGCGCAAGCCGATCGACGAAATCCTGATCGCGCTGGCAGGGCCCGCCTTCAGCCTGCTGCTGGCGGCGGCGGCCTGGCTCGGCGGCCGCTACCTGGACTGGCCGCTGCTGCCCTCGGCCTGGGGCGGCCGGCCGCTCAACATCGTCCAGCTGACCGGCCAGGTCAACCTCACCCTCGCCCTCTTCAACCTGCTGCCGGCCTTCCCCATGGATGGCGGCCGGGTGATGCGGGCCCTCATCAGCCGGAAGATCGGCTTCCTGCCCGCCACCTTCGTCGCCTCCCGCCTGGGCCGGGTCGCCGCCATCATCATGGGCATCATCGCCTTCAAGAACGGGCTCTGGGCCCTGATCGTCATCTCCCTCTTCCTGTTCCGGGCCGCCGGCCAGGAGTTCGACCACGTGCTGAGCACGGAGCTTCACGACAGCCGGCGGAAAAGTTAGCGGAAACAGGCGTCGCGCACCAGCGCCAGCAAGGCCACGCAGGCCACATCGGAGCGGAGCGGCCCGCCCGCCATGCCCACCGCCGTGAAGCCGCGCGCCGCGAGCAGCTCCTCCTCAAAGGCATTCCAGCCGCCTTCCGGCCCGACCGCGAGCAGGACGCCGCCGGCCGCTCCCGCCGCCGCCTCGCCAACTTTCAGGGCCGCGCCAGGATGCGCCACCAGCCGCCGGGTGCCCGGCGACCAGGCGTCCAGCTCGTCCTCCACGAACGGCTTGAAGCGCCGGTGGATGCTCACCTCCGGCAGGCGGGTCGCCCCCACCTGCTCGCAGCCTTCCAGCAGATGCTCGCGGATAAAGCCCGGCTCCAGCACGTGGGAATCGAAATAGGGCCGCTCCACCTTTTCGGCATTGACCAGCCCGATGCGCCGGACGGCGAATTGCGCGAGCGCGCACCAGAGCCGCTTCATGACCTTCGGCCGGGGCAGGGCCAGCAAGAGATCCAGCGGCGCAGGCTCGGCGGGCGGCGCGGGCTCAAACTCGCAATCCAAATCCACCCCGGCGGCCGAGACCGCCTTCACCGTGCCGGCGCCCAGGGGGCCTCCGATCAGCCCGATGCGCAACCGATCGCCCGGACGGGCGCGCAGCACGGTCCGGATGTGAGCCGCGCGGCGGCCCGCCAGGCTCACCGCGCGATCCGGGCCCAGCTCCGCCGGGTCGATCAGGATACAGTTCATGCCCGCTTCTTGAGCGCCGCTTTCTTCTGCGCCAGCTTCGGCAGCGGGTTCTGCCGGTGGGCCTCCTCCAGCACAAACACCTGGCGCCGCACCTGGTCGAGCGAGACTTCCAGCTTCCCGCCGCTCACGAGGGCGTTGTAGATGTTATCGTAGAAGCCCTTGGAAATGGTCTGGAACACGTCCGGGATCTCGAGCTTCCAGTTCTCCTCCACCCAGGGCAGCGCCTCGCTGTTGTATTTGCGGTGATCGGACCAGCTCTTCATCAGCGCCTGCTTCGGCGCCTTGGCGGGATCGTAGCTCCGCCACTTCAATGACGAGAAATTGCCGGTCAGCCCGCCGCGGGTGCAGCTGAGGTTGAACAGGTCGCCCTGCGGATAGGCCAGGTAGCTACTGACATTGACTTCGATCGTGGGGGCGTTCTTCCCGTGCAGCACGACAAAGGCGTAATCGTCGGCATCGCCAAAGGAGCCCGGGCCCGACCACAGCTTCGCGCAGACCTCGGGAACCCGGTCGCCGAACAGCACCACGGCCATGTCCAGCGGGTGCGGTCCGGTGTTGTTCAGGTTGCCGCCCCACAGCTCCTGCTTCGTCTGCCAGTCCCAGCGGCGGGCGAAGCCGCTATAGCTGAGGCGCGCATTCACCAGGTCGCCCAGCAGGCCGGAGGCGAGCACCTCGCGGAGCTTGATGAACGCGGGCTGGAAGCGGCTGTTCTGGAAGGGAGCCAGGGTGCGGCGGCTCTTGCGCGCGGCGGCGACCATCTTGTCGAAATCCGACACCTTGACGGCGCTGGGCTTTTCGCAAACGGTATGGTAGCCGGCCTGCAGCCCGGCGATGGCCGCCCTGGGGTGCAGAAGGCTGGGCGTGGCGTTGACGAACAGGTCGAAGCCGCCGGCCTTGAGCATCGCTTCATAGCTCTTGTAAGTCTTGCAGCCCAGCTCGGCCGTCGCCTGGGCGCGCCGCTCGGGCAGCAGGTCCGCCACGGCCACAATCTGGTATTGATCCGTTGCCTGGCGCAGCCAGCGCGCATGAATATCGAATCCACTCCGCCCCTGCCCCGCAATCGCCACCCGAACAATCTTACCGCTCATATGCCATCCTTTTTCTGGAAGTTAGGTCCTGCCGCACGGCTCAGGCTTCGGCCACGAAGCGGCGCAGGTTCTCGAGCCCCACGGCGATGCCCTTGATCGGGTCCTCCATGCCCTCGAACTCGATCGACAGGACGCCGTCATAGCCGGCGCGCTTCATGATCCCGATGCACTGCGCGATCGGCACGTCGCCATGGCCGATGATGGAGCCGCGCAGGAAGTTTCCGGCGCGCGAGCGGAACCAGCCGGAGCCGGGATTCGACCCGCTGCCGGGCTTCACATGGAAGTCCTTGGCGTGGACGTGGATGGCGTAGGGCATCACGCGGCCCAGCGCCTTGGCCGGCGCGTCGTCGGCGCACAGGAAGTTGCCCATGTCGACCAGCAGGCCGAAGTTCGGGTGGTTCACGCCGTTGGCCAGCTTCTCCACGCGGTCGCTGTCCTGGCAGAAAAAGCCGTGGTTCTCCACCATCGTCTTGATGCCCAGGTCCGCCGCGAACTCCGTGATCGCGCGGCAGCCCTTCACCAGCGTCGGCAGGGCGTCGTCGAAGCCGCGGGGCCCCTTGTGGTCGGCCAGGTAGCCGCGCGTGGCGTCGTGGCGCATGCCCGGCGCGCCCAGGATCTTCGCCACCCGCACTTCGTCCTTCAGCCGCTCGACCTCGGCCTTCCAGTCGCCGTTGCTGCCGTTCAGGAAATCGGCGCCAATGGTGTAGTTGGCGATCGGCAGCCCGACCTTGTCGCACGCCTCGCGGACCTTCGGGGCGAACGTGAGCGGCGTCTCGCCTTTCGGCAGCGACAGCGTTGAAAACTCGATCACATCGAAACCCATCTCCTTGGTCTTGGGAATGATGTCGAGCTGGCTCATCACGCCCTTGCCGACCAACTGACTGAAGCTGTACGAACTGACGCCGAGTTTCATGGGGATCCTTTCGAAAACCTTTGGTTTAAGCCGTGAAATATGCCACATCGCCCCTCATCGCGCAATGAATTCCGGCGTTGACGAACGACCCCTGTTGTGTGACGCTTGATGGATTAGGGAGGACTGATATGAACCACATGCTGCGTCTTGCCGGAGCGGGGCTGGTGCTGGGCGCCGGCTCCCTGTTTGCCGATGTCAAAACCGCCAGCGTCTTCGGCGATCACATGGTTCTGCAGCGGGACATGCCCGTCCCCCTCTGGGGCAAGGCCGCGCCCGGCGAGTCCGTCTCGGTCACCTTCGGCGCGCGGCAGGCGAAGACCACGGCCGATGCGAAGGGCGACTGGAAAGTGTCCCTCCCCGCCATGCCCGCCAATGCGCAGCCGTCCGAGCTGGTGCTAGTGGGCGCCACCAACCGGGTGGTGCTGAAGGATGTGCTGGTGGGCGAAGTCTGGCTCTGCAGCGGGCAGTCCAACATGTACCTGCCCCTCCGCTCGTGCATGAACCCCACGCAGGAGATGGCGGCCTGCAACTACCCCGACATCCGCCTCTTCACCACCGACTACGCGGAATACAAGGGCCCCGGCCTGTCCATCCGCCCGAAGGACAAGGTCTATGCCCTCCACCCGCAGGCCAACATCCTTGGCGAATGGAAGGTCTGCCTCCCGAAGAACGCCGCCGGCTTTTCAGGCGTCGCCTACTTTTTCGGCCGCCGCCTGCACAGCGAGCTGAAGGTGCCCGTCGGCCTGCTCGTCACCTCGATGGGCGCCACCGCCATCGAGGCCTGGACCAGCCTCGAGGGGCTCAAGGCCATCCCCCGCTATCGCCAGAGGGCGCTCGCCTTCGAGGAAATCTGCACGGCCTACGAGGCCGATACCAACTCCTTTCCCGGAAGCCTCGAGATCCAGAAGAAGAATCTCCCCGCCCGGCTGAAGCCCTGGTTCGAGGAGCTGGACCGCGAAGAGCCCGGGCTCGCCTCCAACTGGATGTCGCCCGCCACCCCCGCGGCCGACTGGGCCCGCATCGCCCTGCCGGTGACCGTGACCAACAACCCGCTCGGCACGCCCGTGGCCTCCCTCTGGTTCCGGAAGGAAGTGACGATCCCGGCCGACTGGGCCGGCAGCAACCTGGACCTGCACCTCGGCCAGCTGGACGCCGTCGACGAGGCCTATGTCAACGGCACCCGCGTCGGCCGCACCTGGTTCGACGCCTCCAATTACTGGGAAATCTCGCGCCTCTACCCCGTCCCCGCGAAAGCCCTGGCGACGAACCGGGTGACCGTGGTCCTCCGCCTGCTGAAGCTGATCTACCCCATGGGCGTCTTCGGCCCCGCCGGGGAGATGAAGCTGACGCCGGCCGGCTCCACGAACACCGCCGTCTCCCTGGCCGGCGACTGGGTCATGAAGAAATCCCAGGACCTCGACCCGGGCCGCCAGCCTCAGCTGACGCCGGTGAAGGAAATGCCGGGCCACCACTACGGCCAACCCGGAGTCATGTACAACGGGCTCCTCAACCCCCTCATCCCCTACGCCATCCGCGGCGCCATCTGGTACCAGGGCGAAGCGAACGCCCCGTTCTATGCCGACTACAGCCATCTTCTTCCGGGCATGATCACCTCGTGGCGGAAAGCCTGGGGACAGGGCGACTTCCCCTTCGGCGTGGTGCAGCTGGCCGATTATTGGGAGCAGCAGACCCGCCCGGTGGAGCCGCTCGGCTACACGCCCCTGCGCGAGGCGCAGACCGCGGCCCTGGAGCTTCCAAACACCTTCCTGGCCACGGCCGTCGGCGTCGGCGAAGGCAGCAACATCCATCCGAAAAACAAGCAGGAGGTCGGCCGCCGCCTGGCGCTGGGCGCCCTGGGGGTCGCCTACGGCCAGACGAACCGGGTCTATATGGGCATCACCTACAAGTCGATGTCGGTGAAAGGGAACGCCATCCGCCTGCGGTTCGATTTCGCCACGGGCCTGCATGCCCGGGGCGAGCCGCTGGTCGGCTTCTCCATCGCCGGCGAAGACCGCACCTTCTACTTCGCCACAGCCCGCATCGAGGGGGACACCGTGGTGGTGAGTTCGGAGAAGGTGCCCAAGCCGGTGGCCGTGCGCTACGCCTGGGCCACCAACCCGGTCTGCAACCTGTACAATGCCGAGGAGCTGCCGGCCTTCCCCTTCCACACCGACGGCTGGGATCTCTCCCAGCTCGTGGTCGGGCAAGACACGATCACCCTTCCCAGCGGCTGGAAGCCCAAACGGTAGGGACGGTCCCATGCCCCAGGATGCGACAACGGTTCTGAACACGCCGGCCGAGGCGGCCGCCTGGCGCCGCCGCCTGCCGGCCGGTCCCGAAGCGGTGACCGTCCTCACCGGCACGTTCGAAATCCTCCAGCCCGGCAACCTGGCGGCCCTGCGCCAGGCGGCCGCCCCGGGAAGCGCCCTGGTGGTCGTGGTGGAGGAGGACGGGGCGTCGCCCTCCCAGTCAAGCCGTGGCGGAACCGTTTACCCCCTTCCCGATCGTCTCGCCGCCATCCCCTTCCTTCGCCAGCCCGCGGCGGCGGCCCCCGGCCGCCTCGCCGAGGCAACCGCCCTGTTCCAGGCGCTTGCGCCCTACACCCGGGCGGGCTGCGCCCTTCCCGGCGATGGCCCGGTGGCCGCCGCCGCGATCGGTCTTTCCTCCCTTGATAAAGAGCTCCCCTTTCTTCCCGGCTGTCGGACCGCCGACATCCAGGCGGCGGCCCGCGAAGGGCGCACGCCCGTCACGCTGCCGCCCTTCTTCGCGGCGGAACCGGCGCCCGGGCCCGGGGCCCCCCGCCCCGCCGCCACCGTCAACGGCTGCTTCGACATCCTGCACATCGGCCACCTGCGGTTTCTCGACCAGGCCGCGCGCCTGGCGGGGCCGGTAACCTTGCTGATCAACAGCGACGCCTCCATCCGCCGCTACAAAGGGCCCCGCCGGCCCGTCTTTCCCTTCGCCTTCCGCCGGGCCGCCCTGCTCGCCCTGCGCTCCGTGGCCGAGGTCTATGCCTTCGACGAGGACGAGCCGCTGGCCCTGCTCGCCGCGCTGAAGCCGCCCCTCCACATCAAAGGGGGCTCGCGCGAACCGGAGCGGGTGCGCCATGAAGAGGCGCTGCTCCATCAGTGGGGCGGCCGGGTGGACTTCTGCCCCCTGGTGGACGGCTACAGCACCTCGGCCTATCTGGCAAAAACAAGCTTTTCCGGCTGAAGACACATCTTGTGTTTATAGATAAATCCGAGTATACTAATAATTCCATGAATGCTTTATCCCCGCACATGCGATTACGGCGACGGGAGCGTATTCTCAAGCAGGAAGCGGACGGAACCGTGGTGCTGCTCAGCTTGCACACCGGGCGCTACTTCGCCCTGAACGAGGTGGGCGGGCGCATCTGGGAGTTGTGCGATGGCAGCCGCACGGTATCGGAAACCGCGGCGATCATCAGCCTCGAATACGAGGCCCCTCTGGACGTTGTTGAACGCGACCTAACGGAACTGTTGACCAACCTTATCCATGAAAACCTGGTGGAACAAAATCCAGCGTAAACAGGCCCTCCTCCGGCAGGCAGCTGACGCCGGTCAGGGGTGGTTGTTTTTTCGCGCCTGCCTGTTCGCGGCCGTGGCGCCGCCCCTTTTCCGCCTGAATCTTTCCGGCCTGGGCCGCTGGCTGAAAAACCGGGCCGCTCCCGGAAGCGGAATCGTCCCCCCCGAACAAATCGACGCCATCGTAGAATGCGTGGACGCGGCCCTCGCCTTCGGCTCACCCCTCCTCCGATCCAGCTGCCTGACCCGCGGCCTGACGCTCTACTATTTCCTGCGAAAAGCCGGAGTGGACGTGGATCTCTGTTTCGGCGCCGCCTCCCGGCAGGGCGAGCTCATCCCGCATCCGGGCCATTGCTGGCTGCTCCGGGAGGGCGAGGCGTTCCTCGAGCAGAGCGACCCGAGCCTGGCCTTTGTTCCGATTTACACGCTATCGGGGCCGCTTCCCGGGAAAAAAGCCGCCGCGCGCGAGGTCGCATGAAAACCACGTGCGACTATCTGTTTCACGGCCTGAAGCTGACCCTCGAGGGCGATGCCGCCCTGCAGGACAGCCTGCGCCCCCGGCTTGGCCATTTCCAGGTCGCCCCCCCGGGCCAACCGCCCGACATCCATTTCACCTTTCACGCGGTTCCCGACAGCGCCCGTCATGTGGCCCGGCGCCCCCCGGGGCAGGCCCGCCCCATTCTCGGGCCGGAGATGGGCGAAGTCCTCTATTTCGACGACTCGCAGCTGCTCTACGTCAACCTGTCCGATCGCGGGCGGGCGCTGTGCGACACGCGAACCCGGCGTGTCAGCGTCTCCTACCTCGGCTCCGACCCGCGGGCCCCGTGGCTGGTTTCGCACCCCCTCTTCACCATCCCGCTGGCCGAACTGCTCAAGCGGCAGGGGCTCTACATGGTGCACGCGGCCGGCGTCGCCGCCGGCGGCAAGGGAATCCTCCTGGCGGGCGCCAGCGGAAGCGGCAAGACCACGCTTGCCCTGGCCCTGGTCCGGGGCGGCTTCCATTTCCTCGGCGATGACACGGTGTTTTTGGCCGCCCCGGGAACAGCCGGGGGGGATCTGCACGTCCTGGCCTTCCCGGATGAGGCGGACATCACCGACCAGACCGTTGCCTTTTTCCCCGAATTGAGCGCGCTGGCCCGGTCGCCCGGAGCCGGGGGGCGCCCCAAGCAGGCCTTCTCCGCCACCTCCCTGTACGGCCTCGCCCCCTGCTGGGAGTGCCGGCCCGAACTCCTGGTGTTCCCGAGCCCCTCCGGGGCGGATCGCAGCGTCATCGCCCCGATGCCCAAAGGCGAGGCCCTTCTCCAGATCGTCTGCAACGTGCTGCGCACGGAGCCCGGGTCCGCCCAGGCCCACCTGGATGCGCTGGCCGCGCTCGTTCACCGCTGCCGCTGCTACCGCCTGCAAACGGGCCGCGACTTCGACGAGCTTCCCGCGCTCATGCGCCGCGTGCTGGAAGAAAACCCGGACGAGGCCGGATGAAAGACAAACGGACAACCCGCCGGATCGCGATGGCCCTCCTGGCCCTTTCCGCCCTGGCGCTGACGGGCCGCGCGGCCGATTTCTCGCTCCGGATGGAATCGGGCGCCGGCGCCTTATGCGTGGCGGCGAGCCCGATCCCGGAGTCCGGCGCCCTGTTCGTCTACGGAGCCTCGAATATGGCCGCCCTGCAAAGCCATCCGGCGGTTCTGTTCCAGACCAACACCCCGCACAGCCTGATGCTGCCGGTTTCACAGTCCGGACAGGGCTTCTTCTTCGCCTCCCACTGGCCGGGCCGCTCGATCAGCGAGTTCGGCGATCCGGAGTACGCCGCGCCCACGCTGGTCCAAGGCCCCGATGGCTCCACCGAAGCCCGGCTGCAGGAGCTCGAGTCCCTCCGCCTGGCCTCGGCCGACACCAACACCGCCTGGCTGTTTCCGCTGACGCCCACCAACGGGTGCGTGGTCTCGGGCACCTATGGCGAGTGGAGGGGCAGCGACAACCTCCAGGTGCACCGGGGCCTGGATCTGGCCACAACCGCCACCGTCACGATTGTCGCCTCGCGGGGCGGCGTGGTTTCCTGCCAGGGAACCCTTCCCGGAGCGGGCGCCTTCCTGGTGCTGGATCATGGGGACGGCTGGTTTTCCCGCTATCTGTGCCTGGACACGAACGTGATGCTCGCGGCGCCCGGCCAGGACGTGGCCCGGGGCGCCCCGCTGGCCACCCGGCTTCAAACCCCTTCAAAAGGCCCCGTCCATCTGCATTTCGAAATCCGGAGCGCGGCCGGAACGCAGGCCCAGTGGGGCCTTTCCGAGCCGGGCGGCAGCCAGGATCCGCTGCAGGCAGCCGGAATGTTCCGCGTGGCGGCCGGCGTTCGATCGCCGGAAATCCTGGAAAGCGGCCTCACCCGGCTTCCTCCCGGGCAAATCCCCTTCGTAAAGTCGACTCCGGATGCCGAAACCGGGTTCGACGGTTCCCCCTACCTGGTTGCCCGGTTTGCGGACCGGGAGCCCAAACCGGGCGGCGGCGAGTTCCGCCTGGGCTTGCGATCGGTTTCCTTTCAGGCTGAAGGGATGAGCCAGGCGCTGGAAATCCGCCCCTGGGACGAGGCGTCGATCGCGCCCCTCATGCCCCCCGCGCAAGGCCTCCCGAAGGGATTTGCCCTCTATTCGTCCCTCCATGCGGCCTGTCCGGACCCGCTCAACTGGCACCTCTGCTGGTGGGCCTGGAATACGGCGGCCTACCTGGGCGACCCCAAAGGGCCCCGAACGGTCACGCTGATCGGGCGCGACTACAATTCAAACACAGTGACGCGGTCCCTGGCGTTTGGCCCCGAAATCTCATGGACCGCCCTGAGCAACCGCACCTTCCGTCTCACCATTATCGCCCACCTGGGCGCCACGAACAACACGCCGGCCCTGGTCCAGCCGGATCGATACCGGGCTGAGGCGTTTCGCGGGGATGGAACCCCGATAACCGGCATTCAGTGGGAAGGAGCGGCTCCGGCCGATCGCCTTTATGTCGCCCACCATGAAGAGGCCTCCTTTGTCTTCCACGTTCCGGAAGAAGAGGACGTGCGCACCATGCGGATGCGGGTTTCCAGCGTGATGGCGCCGGACCTCCGGCATGAGATCACGCCCCTGTTCCCCGCCCTTTCGGACATCCCCGCCGGCTCCTTTCTCATGGGAAGCGCGCCTGCGGACCTGGTCGCCTCCTGGGAAGGCCCGCAGACCGACGTCACCATCAGCTACCCCTATAAAATCGGAAAATACGAGATCACCCAGGCCGAATACACCGCCCTGATGAGCAACAACCCCAGTTATTTTTCGGGCGTCACCAACCGCCCGGTGGAGCGGGTGACCTGGGCGAACGCCATGGAATACTGCCGGCGGCTGACGCTGCGGGAGCGCCAGTGGGGCTGCCTGCCGGAAGGCTGGTCCTACCGGCTGCCGACGGAAGCCGAGTGGGAGTACGCCTGCCGCGCGGGAACGACAACGGTTTTTCACTACGGGACAGCCCTGCGATCCGGAATGGCCAACTTCGACGGGGTTTATGAATACGATTCAACGGTGGGCGACGTGGTGAACGTCAGCGGTGTCCACATGTGGAAAACCGTGCCTGTTGGCAGCTACGCACCCAACGCCTGGGGCCTGTTTGACATGCATGGAAACACCTG
>CAIKKV010000079.1 GCA_903828035.1 uncultured bacterium | reverse complement strand
GGAAAGTCATCGGTCAGCTCGTGTTCCTCCAGCCCGGGCAGGAGAATGGCGTTGAGCATGCCGTAGGATTCCTTGTCGCGAGTCGCCGCGCTTCCCTGGCAGTGGCGGAAGCCATGGTCGCCCTGGAGGATGATCACCGGGGGCCGGGCGGACTTTTCGAGGATGTGGCGCACGATCCGGATGAGCTGCTGGTCGGCGAAGCGCAATTGATCCAGGTAAACGCGGTTGTTCGCTTGGCGCACGATGACGGGCTCGTGATGGCTTCCGTCCGGATTGAAAAGGTAGGGCTCGTGCGTGATCATGGAATGGACGAAAACAAAGCGGGGCTGGCCCGCCTTTTCGGCGGCAATCGCCTCGAGGTCGACAAGGGGCTGGAGTTTCGCCCGGGCTTCCGCTTCGGCCGTGGATTTCCTTGCGCGGGGCCGGGAGGACAGCCGGAAAGGAATCTTGACCCGGAAGACGGAGCGGTCCCAGATCATTTGACGGACCGACCGGGTGCAGAGGAAGGCGGAGAGCGGATAGCGGGCGTCGGCCATCGCCAGGGGGACCATGGACAGGTTGACGATCTTGTAGCCCGCCGAGGCCAGAAGCGCCGGGGCGGCGCTTTTTTCGATGATGCGGATCATGGCGTTCCGGCTGTACCGCTCTTGCCAGTTTTCAAAAACGGGGGGCGGATAGCGCATGTTCAGGCGGGAGGCCAGGCTGAAGGTGGTGTTCTGGTATTCGCTTGTCGCTCCGGGCGCAACCCGGAAGCCGTTTTGGCGGAGAAAATCCGACAATTCCTTCGAGTCATACTGCCAGAAATCCCGCAGCCCGGTGAGGCTGGTGTGGCCGTCGATGACGATGAAGTAGATATCCGGGGGGCGTTTGGGTGTTTTCAACCGGAGGGGAACCGGGCGCGTGGCCTCCGCGCAGATCGCGTCCCGACGGTCCAGCCAGAGGGTCCCGAGGGAGGTCAGGAGAAGCGCGATCAGGCCCGCCGTGACCGCCTGGTTGAGTGAATGGAGATTCCGCCTGGTCCGGATCAAGGCGACGCCGAGCAGCAGGGGGAGGAGCAGGAGGGCCGACAGGGCGGCGGAATAGACGGCGCGGCTTCCGACGAGGTGCAAAAGCGGGAGCGGGGAGGCCGCGCATGTTCTTCTCAGGTTAAGCGGGATCTCCTCGGCCAGCCCCAGGGTGAACAGCAGCACGGCGGCCAGCAGGGCGGCCTTGTCGGTCTTTTTCACCCACAACCGGAAAAGCCCGAACAGGGCGCCGGCCAGGAGAAGCAAAACGAGCGCGCAGGCCGCCGCCTCCCGGAGGGTTCCAAAGGGGCGGACTTCGCTGTAGGCGCTCACGGCCAGGAACAGGGCCAGGAGGAAAGGGGGAAGAAAACTCATGACCGCCCGGTTTTCCGGAGCAGGTAGAGGATGCGGCCCGAATCCGGGACCGGCTCCCGGCGTTCCACGGAGAAGCGCGGGGTGAAGGCGGCCTCGAAGGCTTCCGGAGTCAGCCCGGCGTGAAGATGCTCGCGCCCCCGCACGATGCGGCGGAACATGGGGTCCGCCGGCGGCACGAACTCAATGACGGCCCAGTCGGTGGTGAGCCGGCCGGCCAGGTCGGCCAGCTCGGGCAGCGGCACGCGCTCGGTCACCAGCAGGTGATGAATCACCGCCAGCATGAGCACCGTGTCGAACGCCCCCTCGGCCCGCTCCAGGAAGCTGGCGCACTCGCCGTTCCGCCAGCCGACGGCCGGCGTCGGGCGGGCCAGGTTGACGACGAGGGGCAGGATGTCCAATTTCTCAAGGCGGGCCTGCCGCCATAAGCGCCCCATGCAGCACGAATCGTAGTCGATCGACACCACGCGCGCTCCGGCCTTGGCCGCGAGCCTGCTGAAGTGACCGGTGTTGGCGCCGACGTCGAGAGCGGCCTTCGGCTGGATCCGCCCGAGAAAATCGCGGACGAGCGCCTCCTTGGCCGAGAATCCCGCCTCGGAGTAGCTGTGCGTGCCCATGTAATCGATCCACACGGTTTTGGTTCCCGCGGGGGGGCAGGCCTTGTCGATCGCGCTCCGGAGGCCCGTGAGCATATTCCGGAGGATGAACCGGGCCTGCTCCTCATTCCGGAGAATCCGGGGGCGCGAGGCCGTTTCCTCGCGGGCCCGGTTTCCCAGCCAGACCGGGAGCGACACATGCTGCAGGACGGGGGGCCGCAAGCGCCGGCCCCAGCCGCAGAGCCGGTAGAAGGCGTCGGGCTCGATGCCGTCGCGCTGCATCAGGAAAGCGCCGGCCGGATCCAGCTGCCAGTAGCGCCACATCAGAAGCGGGAAAAGGAAGGTCCGGCAGAACTGGGCGTACGGGAGCCAGATCGGGTCCCCGGCCACCCGTTTTTCGACGGATAAAAGATCCACGAGAACAGGCGCCGGCCCGTTGAAGAGAATGTTGTAGGGGGTTGCGTCCTTCAGCCCCCGGCCCGATTCCAAAAGCCGGAGGGACAGGTCGAGCGTCAGGCCGGCCGCCTCGTGCAGCATCTCCGCGGGCCATTCGGCGGGATAGCTGACAAACGGGATGCGGGCGTGCTCGTAGAGGACGGCATCCGCCTCCATCGCCAGGCCGGCGTGCTCCGCCGCCAGGCGCCCGCGCCAGGCGTTCGCCTCGGGGGCCTCCAGGCGCCGGCTTTCGATAATCTGCCCGCGGCGGACCGCCTCGCAGGCCGTGTCGGAGGCCAGGAACTGCTCGAAAGATGCCGCTTCGTCCTTGCGGACCAGGCGCAGGACATGGCCGTCCAGGCGGATGCAGAAGCCGGAGGGATCGCGGAAGGACACGCGGGTAGGCATCGGTTAATCCTTGTTGGCGTCCTTCGGCAGGTATTCCTCGGCGGGCGTCTTCCCGGAGCGGAAGAGCGACGTCAGCCCTTTCCAGATCCAGGTCCGGACCTTGCTCAGGTAGAAGAGCGCGCCCATCAGGGCGGCGACGGTCAATTGCCATACGAGGGCGCCGGAGCCGGGATCGATATAGGCTAAATGCATGATTTCCGAGTGTCTTTTTAACGGGGACGTTTGTCAAGTTCAACCGTATCCGGCGTGGCGGATGGCGTGGCGGATCCTTCAGGGATTCTTGAACAAAACGCTGATGCTTTCCCGGTTGTGGATGCGGCGAATGGCTTCGCCGAGCAGGGGCGCCACGGAGACGGTGCGGATTTTCCCGCTGGTGATGGCGCCGGGCAGCTCCACGGAGTCGGAGACGAGGACGGAGGAGATGGGGCTGCCTTCGATCTTGGCCAGGGCGCCGCCGGTGAAGATGCCGTGCGTCACGGCCACGTGGACCGCCCGCGCGCCTTTTTCCATGAGCTTCTGCGCCACTTCGCAGAGCGTCCCGCCGGAGATGGTGAAGTCGTCCACGACGAGGCAGGTTTTGCCCTCCACGTGGCCGATGATCTCCAGCACCTCCGCCTTTTCGTTGTGATCGACCCGTTCCTTGTCCCCGATGGCCAGCGGGCAGCCGAGGGCGGAGGCGAAGAGGCGCGCTTTTTTCGCGAAGCCGGCGTCGGGGGAAACCACCACCAGGTCGGACAGGTTCATCTCCCGCACGGCCTTGCAGAAGATGGGCAGGGCGTAGAGGTCGTCGACGGGGACCTTGAAAAAGCCCTGGATCTGGGGCGCGTGGATGTCGAGCGTCACCACGCGGTCGGCGCCGGAGGACTCGATGGCGTCGGCGCAGACGCGGGCGCGGATGGCGACGCGGGGCTCGTCCTTCTTGTCGCCCTTGGCATAGCTGAAGTAGGGGACCACGGCCGTCACGGATTCCGCGCTGGCGCGGCGGAAGGCGTCGAGCCAGAAGAGCAGCTCCATGAAGTTGTCGTTGACGGGGTAGCCGGTGGACTGGACGAGGTAGACGCGGCGGCCGCGCACGTTTTCGTTGATCCGCACGAAGAGGTTGCCCTCGGAGAAGCGGATGACCTCCCCCAGGCTCTGCCGGACGCCGAGATACGAGCAGATGTTCCGGGTCAGGCTGGGGCTGGCGCTGCCCGCGAAAATCATCATGCCGTCGCGTGTCATGGGGTGTCCTTTGGTTGCCAAGTGAACCGTAAGGCAAAGGCGGGGCCTCTGCAAGCGCGAACATGGCGCCGGGGCTTGGGTTTTCTTCAGCTATTTGGCGGCGGGAAGTGCGGCAATGCCTTATTCCGCCGGCCGGAACCGCGTCATATTGAAGCGGATAGCGCAGCGCTATGTGCAGTGGGAGTGGAGCCGTGACGCCCTCGTCACGGTCTTGTGTTTCCCGTAGGTTGAGTTGTCGGTTTCCGAAAGTGGCCCGCCGACCATTTCTAAGGTTAAGTTCGGTTGGTTATGTTCTTGGCGGGGCAAGGACGAGGCTTCGTTAAAGCGATTGCGAAAGAGCGGGAAAAGCCCCACAATGCGACCCTTTCAAACAGGGGGCGGGAGCATGTCTTTCCAATTGATTCTGGCGCTGTTGGCCGGGCTGTTTTTTTCGCTGATCGCCTTGGCGTACCGGCTCAATGCGGCCCGGGGCGTGCCGCCCGCTTTTGCGGCCCTGGTGATGGGGGCGGCCGGCATTCTCTGGTTCGGCGTGCGCTCCTTCGCCGGAGCCGACGCGCCGGGGTGGGACGCGCCGGCCATGGTCTGGATCTGGGGGGCCGTCAACGGCCTGGCCCAGGCGTTCACCGTTCACCTGTACCGGGTCGGGCTGCGGCATGGCCCGCTGGCGCCGTTGTGGTGCGCGGGCAATCTCACCTTCGTGACGCCCGCCCTGTATGCCATCCTGCTGCTGAGCGAGCCGCTCAGCGGGATGCAGATGGCGGGCATGGCGGCGGCGTTCCTGTGCGTGACGGTCTCCTCCATGGGGCATGGCGAGGAGCCCGGCCCGGTGGGGGGGGCGGCGCGCGCCTCGTTCAGGCAGCGGTTATTCTACGGGAGCATCCTGCTGACGCTGACGCTGCTGACCGGCCTGGTGGGCGTGGCGCTGAAGCACATGACGGCGACGTTCCAGCAAGGCGTCCCCCTGAATCCGCGCTATAACGATTGCTTCATGCTGGGCATGTACTTCGCGATGACGCTGTGCCTGCTGGACATGATCCGGAAACACGGGCGGCCATCCATCAGCTGGGCGCGGCTGACGCTGAACGGGTCGATCGGCGGAGTCGGCTCGGTGGTGGGCATGGTGCTGACCGCGAAGGTGTCGGATCTTCCGGGCGGCGTGGGCTTTGCCGTTCTCTCCGTCTCATCGGTCCTGGGCGGCGCGCTGATCACGTCCTTCGGCTTTCACGAAAAGCGCGGCCGGGCCTGGTATGCCACCCTGGCGCTGGCGGTCCTCTCGGTGGTGCTGTTCAATATGGCCCGGTGAAGCGGCTCAGGGCGCCTAGGGCGCCGGCGCCGGAGCGGCGGCGGGGTTTCCCGCGACAGCCAGCTTCCTGAAATGAAACAGGGCGTTTGTCTGGAAGAGGTCGGGCGCGTTGACCTGGTTGCGGACGAAGGCGGCCAGATCGGCCGCGGGCGCGGTCAGCAGGAATCCCTTTTCCTTGCTCCCGCTCAAAGCCGGCGCCAGGGCCGAGGCCCGGATCCGGGCGGGCGCCGCGTCCAGGCTCATGCCGAACAGCTGGAGCGTGTCGCCGGCCAGGGCGGCGTTGAACAGCAGGCGGACCGGCATCTGGACGAAGGCGTCCATTTTTCCGGTATCGCTGGCCGGTCCGACCTCGAGCAGCAGGTGTTGATCCACCCGGTGCAGGCTGGCGGTGAAGAAGCTGTTTTCACGGCCTTCCTGGACCAGGCGGACCAGGTAGTTCGAGCCCTGTACCGTGAAGAAGGCGGTCGTTGTCTCGTCCTCATCCTGCCAGACGCCGCCCAGGGAAGGGGTGGCGATTCGGGTGGCATCGGTCAGCCAGGGCTCCGTGGAGCGCACGAGGCAGCCGCTGATGAGAAGTCCCCCCAGGCAGAGTGCCAGACCCGCCGCCAGTCCCGATCGCTTCATGAAAGCCTCCGTGGGTTAGCTCGATTTGATGACGTCGTCGTTATAGGAAGGGGCGATGGACTGGCCGGGCTGCACGATCAGGAAGTCCTCCGGCGTCCACTCGCCGTCCACCAGCTTCTGCAGCAGCCCCACGTTTCCCGGAATGCGGTCGAACGTCCAGTTGTGTTCGCGGGCCAGGTCGGCGGCCGTTTCGCTGTGCTCGGCGGATTGGCCCACGGGCATGTCGATGTAGGCCAGGTGGGAGTAGTGGCTCAGGCCGCCCAGCTCCTCCATGAGGTAGTCGGCGTTGTCGGCCCCGTATTTCTCCACGAACTCCTGGTACATCTTCTGGTCGTAGCGGAGGAGGGAGGTGCGGGGGTTGTCGGGGCGGTGGCGGATGGCTTCGATCCAGCCCACGGACTCGTAGATGGTGCCGGGGTTGCGGTTGAAGTAGTCGCTGTACCGGGCCTTGGAGCCGAGCAGGAGGGTGATGCAGTCGTGGGCCCTGGGCACGACGAGCGGCAGGGCGGAGTGGAGCCCCACGATGCCGTTGTTGCAGAGGCCGTAGCCCAGCAGCACGGCCTTGAAGCGGGAGGGATCGGCCGCGTCGAGGGCTTCCTGGATCCGGGCGGACATCTTTTCGGCGCCGAGATCGTGGAGGTTCTGGTCCAGCAGGCGGATCTCGATGATGTTGCGGGAGCGCGCGGCGCACAGGTAGCTCTCGCGCGCGAGGACGGAGCAGGTCAGCAGCAGGTAGTGGACGGGCTCTGGCATAGGAAGAGAATAATCCCTTTGCTCCCGGCGCGCAAGTATTGCGGATGACGGTCTGGCGGTTGCGTGATGCGGGTTGCGCCGTTTCGGGCGTTCCCTGGCGCGCGCTTTTGGGTGTATCCGGCTTCCAGCTGGAGGCGTCGGGCCCGGAAGGCCACGCCGCCTCGCTGTCAACCGCCTACGCCTCAAAATCGCATCGCCATGGTCCGCCTGATCGAAACGCCACAACCGAGAGCCATCGCGCGCCCTGTTCGCTGTCGCTCACGTCGGGCGGCGCGCGCGAGCGAATGTATTTAGATGCGTTTGCTTATGGGATGCGTTAAGATGAACAGAACGCGGAGGCACTTCATGAATCGCCTGTTTCGGCTCGCCCTCGGGCTGGCGCTGTTAACCGGGCCGGCCCTGGCCCAGACCAACTCCCTTGACGCCATTCTTTCCGGCCTGCGCGCGCAGCCGCTGAATCCCGTCCTTCTCCGCGAGGTGAAGGCGGCCCTTCCCGGAGAGTCCCGTCCGGCCGAGCGGTGCCGGCTGGGCGTCCTGTACACCCTGGGCTCGCTGGCCTCCGGGAACAGCGAGGAGGGGCTGGCCATGCGGGCGGTCCTGCGCAAGGCCTTTCCGGGAAACGACCTGTTGCAGGACCTGGCCGATGTCCGCCTGTTCAAGCCCTGCGGCGACTGTGAAAACGGAGCGGTGCTGGAGCCCTGCACGGCCTGCAACGGGACGGGCCGCTGCCCGATCTGCAAGGGAACCGGCCAGCAGGCCACGCAGGGGATGGGCAAGGAGGTCCGCAAGGTGAAGTGCATGTACTGCCCGGACAATCCGGGCAAGTGCAAAATGTGCGCCGGGGCCAAGGGCTACCCCAAGCCCTGCCCGGTTTGTTCCGGGTCCGGCCTGGTGGGGGCGCCGGAGAAGGCGAACATTCTCTACATGCGCATGCTGAGGGCCATGGCTCCGCCGCTGGAGCCCCGGGCGCCGGTCATGATCGTGGTCACGGCCGCGCCGCCGGAGCAGGTGGAAGTTGATCCGGCCGTGGCCCGCCGGGAGCAGGTGGGCCAGGCGGTGGCGGCGGCGGCGGCGCAGATGGCCGACAGCAGCCTGCTGCAGAAGTATCCCCTGACGGCCGCGGATATCCGCGGGATCAGCAACCCCGACCTCACCCCGGCCCAGCGCGAGGCGGCCGTCGGCGAGCTGATGAAGAGAGGGCTGGCCCATCCCACGCGCGGCCGGTTTTTCTTTCTGCCGTTTCCGGCGGGGCTGACCTTCAGCGTGGCGGAGGTGAAGAAAAACCCCTATGGCGGCTATTTCCTGAAGCTGACCTCGACCCCGGCGGTCAAGAAAAACAGGCCCGTGATTCCGCTGACGCCGCGGGAGGTCCTGGAGGGAGCGGCGAAGGCGCTCTGCGAGCCGATGGGCAGCTTCCTCAGCGACCCCACGGTGTGCGTGCCGGATGGCGACCCGAAGACGGGCTCGCTGCGCAAGGGTGAGGTGATCGAGTCGGGCCCCTGGCTGATTCCGGTCCAGCTGAGCCAGTGGGGCTCCCTGGAGCGGGCGGGCACCTGCTATCGCTCCGCGGAGGAGCTGATGAAGCAGATGGGCTTTATCCCTTAAAGCGGATTGGCCGGCAGGGTGAGGCTGTCGAGGCTCTTGCGCAGATCCTTCTCCAGATCCTTGCCGTAGCCCATGTAGACATCGCGCACGAGGCCGGTTTTGTCGATGATGACGATCTGGGGGATGCCGGCCACCTGGTATTGTTCGGCCACGTCGCTGGTGGGGTCGAGCGCCACGCCCAGGGTCAGCCCGCCGGCGGCCATGAACTCGCGGATGGCGGCCTCCGGCTCCTGCGGATTGATGGAGAGGACCGTCACCTGCTTATCCTTGTAGGCCCCCGCTATTTTCTCCAGCACGGGCAGCGCGAGGCGGCAGGGCCCGGCCCAGGTGGTCCAGAAGCAGAGGACGGTGGCGCCCTTGTCCTTCTGCGCGGCCAGGTCGAAGCGCCCCCCGCCCAGCAGGGGGAGCTTGAAGAGCGGGGCGGGCTTGAGGCGGAGCGCGTCGCGGGGATCGGGCTCGTTGTCGTCGTTCTCCATTTCGCCCATGCCGGGGATGAGCGACTCCGTCTGCTGCGCGGCGGCGGGGAGGTCGAGCGAGAAGGCGGAGTCCGGCATATTCGTGGGGAACTCCCAGCCGGTGAGGGTCAGGACGGCGTCGGCTTTCAGGCCCGGCGGCAGTTTTCCGGCGGCGCTGAGCTTGGCGAGGGAGGGTTTGATGGCCTCGAGCAGCGGCAGCGGACCGGTGCGGATCCAGGCCTCGCAGTCGAACTCGGCGTGCGTGAAAACGAGGTGGTGGCACAGGTGGCCGCCGCGTTTTTCCTGGCCGGCATACCGGATCCGGGTGACTTGATGGATGAGCGCCTGGTAGGGATCGCGCTCGAGGAGCGCCGAGATGATCGGCAGGCAGGCGGGGGAGGAGGCGCCCATGTCGCGCGAGAGCAGCTCCAGCGAATCCGGGGCGGGCTTGACCGTGTATTTATTGGGGCCCGGCAGGTAGGTGGTGACGGTGGCGCCGTCGCAGGCGACGAGCATGGCGCCGATCATGCTGTTGCGCACGGACATGGCCAGCTTGTCGGGCCGCTTGACGGCGAGGGTGGCGTGGGTGGTGAACTCCTGCTTCATGTCATCCGACTCGATGTGGGTATCCGCTTCCATATCGACCTTGAAGGCGGGCGCGGCGTGGTAGAAGGTGGCGAGCGCCTGCAAAACGGGTTCGGCCTGGGGGTCGATGAGGTTGGTCTGGGCCAGCGCCGGCAGGGCGGCTAGCAGCAAAACGGCAAGAAGACGCAGGCGCATAAGAAATCCTCCTCAAGAATGCGGCACGGCCACGAGCGCATTATGATTTTATCATTCGGGGAAGGCAAGCGAATTGGGGCCGGACTCGCGATGGCTGTCCAGGACGGTTGTTTCGAGGGCGGTGATGGACTGGCGCAGGGCGTCGAGGGAGAGGTCGGCCTTCCGGTGGGTGTCGAGCACCACCACGAACTCCACATTCATGGGCTTGCCGGAAAAGCGCTGGGAGCTGACCCGGTACCGCTTGTAGCCTTTCATTTCGAGACGGGTGTGGCCGCGCCGGAGGTTCGCCTCCAGCAGTTTCTCAAGCGGAATGAAGCCGTCCGTGCTGTAGCTGGTTAAAATGAAGCGGGCGTTGAGCGTGTCGAGCAAGTGCGCATAGGCGCCGGCGGCCGCCCTGGCATCGTTGTAGGCGCTGCGCCGCTGGGTGCGCCAGTCGAGCCGGATGGCGGACTTCGTCCGCGGGGTGATGGAGGGGCTCAAGGCGGGCTTGTCCCACAGCGCCAGGCTGTTCAGGACGTGGTAGTTGCTGCCGTAGGGGTGCTGATTGTAGGGGGGGTCGAGATAGGCGACATCGAGCTCCCGGTCCCGCAGCTGCCCGGCCACGGCCTGCGCGTCGCCGCAGAGGTTTTCATTGGGCTGCCCGTTGTCATGGAAAAGGGCGGGGGCGAGGAGGAGGTCGCCCGCGATCCGGTAGAGCGCGGTTCGGGTCCGGCCGCCCCAGCCGTTGTGGAAGCCCTTGAAGACGCCGCTGGTGTTGCTCGTGTAGCACGCCTGGTAGAGCAGGGGGGAGAGCAGGCAGTCCTGCTCCGCCCCGGAGAGGTCACCGGAGTCCCGCCAGGCCTGGATCTGGCCCCGGATCGCATCGATCCGCATGCCGTTTTTCCGCATGAAGAACAGCCGGTCGCGCGCGGGGTCGATCCGCCCGTCATCGAGGGGGCAGAGGTGGTTGGTGACCCAGTCCGCGCGGGGTGGCAGCGCGTTCAGGCGCGCGATGGTGGCGGCGTAGCCGCCGAGGGGCGCGAAGGCGGGCGGGGCGTTGTGCGCGATGGCGCAGCCGTTGAGGACGCGGGCGTAGGGCTCCCAGTCGTTGGCGATCACCCGGTAGCCCCGCGTCTTGGCGAAGCGGGCCACCACGCCGCTGCCGGCGAACAGGTCCAGGAACGTGGCGGCCGGGGCGGGCGGGGCGGGGGGGAGGGCCCGGGCGATCAGGTCGAGCAGCCGGCGCTTGTTCCCGATGTAGGGAATAAGCTGGCTGAAGACGAAGTCGGTCGTTCGCGTCGCCGCGTGCTGCTTCCGGGCGTATGTGGCGCCTGCCATCGGTGCGGGTCCCCCTGCCTTTGCGGAAGAGCCTAGCAGGAAGGGCGCCCGCTTCCGATTTGTTTTTTAGTGTTCTTGTCAACGGGCGTGGGGCGTGGTTAACTAGTCCCCCATGAATCCAATCATCATCAGCGCGTTGATCGGAATGGTGGCGGGCGTGCTCGCCGGGCTGTGCGGCGTGGGGGGCGGGGTCTTCATGGTGCCCGCCTTCGCGCTGCTGCTGCACATGGGGCAGAAGACGGCCGTGGCCACCTCGCTGGCGATCGTGATCGTGACCTCGGTGGTCGCCACGGTGAAAAACACCGGCAACCAGCTGGTGGACTGGAAAGTGGTGGCCGCCACGGCGGTGACCTCCGCCCTGGTGGCCTGGTTCGCGGCCGACTGGCTCCGGAAGCTGTCGAACCTGTCGCTGACCCGGATCTTCGCCGTGTTTATGATTGTGATCGGCCTGTACATGCTGATCCGGAGCCTGGGCCCCCAGCCGGGCGGGCTGGCGAAAACGCCTTAACGAGGAGAACCCCCATGGAAATCATTGACGCCTATTGCGGGATCGGCCCCTGGCAGAAGCGGGACCGGCTGCTTCCCTGGCGGCCGGAGGAGACGCTGGGCCTGATGGATCACTTCGGCATTACCCGCGCCCTGGTGCACAGCAACTTCACGTCCGGCGGCGGAAACGCGCTGCACGGCAACCGGATCCTTGCGGAGCAGGCCCGGCAGGAGCCGCGCTTCCTGCCGGCTTTCTCCCTCACGCCTTATCCCCATTCGGACGGGCCGTCCATCGCCGACGGCCTCACCGCGATGAAAGCGGCGGGCTCCCGCGCCCTCTGGTTCCTGCCCGTGGCGTATCATCCGGTCCGGGAGGTGTACGGCGAGCTGCTGGACGCCTGTGTGACGCATCGCCTGCCGGTGCTGCTCAACCGGGACATCACCACGCCGGCGGATGTGGCGGCGCTGCTGCGGGAGTGGCCGGGGCTGCGGATGATCCTGTGCGGGGTCAGCTATTCGGAGGATGCCTGGCTCTTCCCGCTCCTCAAGCGGCACGAGCAGCTGCGCGTGTGCGTGGGCCAGTATTATATTCCGGCCGATTCGCCCCACCGCTTCTTGCGCGAGTTTCCGGCCGAGCGGCTGATTTTCGGCTCGGGCCATCCGTTTTTCTCTCCCGGCGGACTGCTGGCGAACCTTTTTTATGCGGATATTCCGGATGCCCAGCGCGAGGCGATCCTGGGCGGCAACATCCGCGCCATGATGGAGGAGGCCAGCCTATGACCATGCCCCTGATCGAGTTCGGAAGGACCGGCCGCACGCTGGAGCTTCCGGTGGTGGATATGCATGCGCATATCGGCAATTTTGCGCCTTACCTCAGCCCCCCCCTGGAGCGGCAGGTCGCCGAGATGGACCGGGTGGGCGTGGCCGTGCAGCTGGTGAGCTCGGTGGAGGGCCTTTACGGCGATATTGTGTGGGGCAACGACCAGGCGGCGGCGGCGGCGGCCCGCTTCCCGGGCCGGATTTTCGCCTACTGCCATGTCAGCGCCCAGTACCCGGATCTGATCGAGCCGGAGCTGAAGCGCTGCTTCCGGAACCCCGCGTTCAAGGGGATCAAGCTCTACCAGGTGGGAACGCGGTTCGACCATCCCGTGTTCGACCCCGTCTGGGCCTTTGCCCGCGAGTGGCGGCTCCCCGTGCTGGCGCACACCTGGGGCGGCGATGTGACGGGCTTTGACAAGGTCGCCCAGCGTCACCCCGAGGTGTCGTTCCTGGCCGGCCACGCCGGCAGCGGGTTTGCCTACAAGCCCTACGCGGAGATGGCCCGGAGCCTGCCCAACTTCTTTCTCGATCTCACCTATTCCCGCGAGCACACGAACATGATCGAGTATTTCGTGGAGGAGGCGGGGTCGGCGAAAATCGTCTGGGGCTCCGATGCGCCGACCTTTTCGATCAGCCAGCAGGTCGGCAAGATCCTCTTCGCCCGCATTCCGGAGGCGGATAAGCGCGCGATCCTGGGCGGCACGGCGCGGCGGCTCTTCAACCTGTAGCCTTCGGAGTCCGGCATGTACCAGTCCTATCCTTCCTCCCGGCAAGCGGACCTGATCCTTTTTGCCGATTTCCAGGTTCCCGTGGAGCCCCGCCGGCTGCTGGTCACCACCCATGGCTGGCACGGGCAGATCAAGAAGGCCCACAGCGACAATGTCCCCACGGGCGCGGCCCGTCAGGACTGGTTCCAGATTTCCGTGGAGATGCGCGGCCGCGGCGATTCCGGCGGCCGCCCCGACTGCAACGGCTGGGAGCTGCAGGATGTGGTGGATGCGGTGGCCTTCGCGCGCCGGACGTTTGCCGACCAGATCCTGGACCCGCACCTGGTGACGCTGGTCGGCGGCAGCGGGGGCGGCTCGAATGTGATGGGGCTGCTGGGCAAGTTCCCCGACTTTTTCTGCCGCGCCCGCGCCGAGTGCGGCGTGAGCGATTTCGCCGTCTGGTACCGGAATGACACGGTGGGCGAGTTCCGGGACGAGATGGACGTCTGGATGGGAACGACGCCGGACCTGGATCCGGAGGCCTACGCCAGCCGCGGCGGCGCGACCACCGCCGGCAACCTGTGCACGCCGGTCCTCCTCATTCACGGCGATCGCGATCCGCGCGTTCCGGTGGAGCAGTCGCGCCTGTTTGTGGACGCCGCCCGCCGGACCGGCAAGGCGCACCTGGTGACGTATTACGAGTTGAAGGGGGTCGGCTATCCCGGCCACTATGGCGGCAGCACTCCCGCCCAGGAGGAGTTCCGGAAAAGGGAGGGCGAGGCCTTTATCGCCGCCCCGCCTGTTCCCGCGGCTATTCCCGAGAAGGGCTTTTTCACGGTCGCCGGTTTCATCCGGACCCGCCACTTCGAGGTGGAGCTGGAAAACATCAATCGGGTGGGCGAACTGCACTATGATTTGAGTAAAAACAGCTTCAAATTGTATACCTTGAAGCCGTCCGTTGCCCGCCTTCGCGTACGCCTGGCCGACGGACGCTGGGAAACGCGGGATTTAGCCTCCTGTTGACAGGTTGTGTTCAACTCCCGCCCGCTTCCAAACGAGGGGGCGCGGATTGCTGACAATCGGCCTGCGACCTGTTTGCAACTTTATAGCTAGTGTAATTGCAACAGGTTGAGCATGAGCTGTCTGTTGAAAACCGGATCGTGATCGGCCCGGGGATATGGGGTGTGCGCCCCAGGGGGCCGTTATAAACAGGTATTCACAGCCGACTCTGTGAACAGGTCGAGCGGCAGGAGCAATTTCGCTGGCATAAACGAGCGCCTTTATTGATAATGATTCGGCGCGCAAGGGACGGCGCGCCCTACCTGAAGTCTGGGTTAACAGGTAGGGCGGCCAGTCCCTTGGCCGCCGCCACGCGGAAAAGAAAACAATTTTATGGCCTGAGTAGCAAAGGAGTGCGGTTATGACTCGGCGCGAGCGATTGACCCGATGCTACCGGCACGAGGAACTGGACCGGCCTGCCGTTTTCACCCGACCGGGGTATCCCAAAAATGATCCGTCGTACGACCGGCTGAAGGCGTATATGAACGCGAACGCCGACCGGAAAGCGGGCTGGTCGTCGTCGCTTCTGGAATCCCAGCCGGAAATCAAGTCATGCACCGAGCCGTATAATGCCGATTTCTCCCGCCGCATCGATGTTCTGGAAACGCCGGCCGGCCCGTTGCGGCGGACGCATCTGGTCAGCCTCAAGGGGCAGCCGGGGTTGCACGAGACGTATTTCATCAATTCCGCCGAAGACGCCGAGCGCTACCTGTCGCTCCCGATGCCGGCTCACGGCGGCGATGTCTCGTCCTTTTTCAAGATCGACGCCGAGCTGGGCGACTCGGGCATCGCGGACGTCTCCCTGGGCCACAACCCCGCCGGCTTCACGGTGGAGCTGTGCGGCTCGGAGAACTTCGCCCTGCTGTCAGTGACGGATCGGCACATCCTGCACCGCCTGTGCGAGCGGCGCATGAGGATCCTGCTGGACCGGGTGCGCTTCCTGGCGAAGCAGCGCGTGGGGCCGTTTTACGGGATGGCCGGCGAAGAGTACGTGGTGCCGCCGCTGCATGGCCCGGCCGATTTCGCCGATTTCAACGTGCGGTACGACCAGCCGATCCTGGACGCGGTCCATGAGGCCGGCGGCCGGATGCATGTCCACTGCCACGGGCCGATCCGCTCGGTCTTCCAGCTGTTTGTGGACATGGGCGTGGACGTGCTGCATCCCATCGAGCCGCCGCCGCAGGGAAACCTGGAGGCGGCGGAGGCCAAGGCGATGGCGCGCGGGCGGATGTGCCTGGAGGGCAACATCCAGATTCACCGGATGTACGAGGCGACGGCGGAGGAGGTCCGCGCGGAGACGGCCCGGCTGATCGCGGACGCCTTTGATGACCGGCGCGGTCTGATCGTCTCCCCCAGCGCTTCGCCGTATATCCGGGGAGCCGGGGAGCGCTGCTTCCCGCAATACCAGGCCATGGTGGAGACGGTGCTGAACTGGAAATGAAGAGGAGCGTGCGGCATGCAACCGGAAATGGAAGTCGGCGGAACCCTGGCCATGGGTCTGTTTCTACTGATGGTCGGCGGCGGCCTGATCTGGCTGGTCGGGCATGTCTGGCTCCTGATCCGGGCGTTCCAGGAGGGGCCGGGGTGGGGGCTGGCCGTCCTGCTGTTGCCGGGGCTGGCCGATCTGTTTTTCAGCATCGACCACTGGCTGATCGCCAAAAAGCCCTTCTGGCTGAGCGTGGCCGGCGCCGTCTTCATGCTGATCCCGTACGGAGCCTCCGCGATGCTCGGCGGACGGCTGCATCGGGCGGAGGCGCCCCCGCTGGCGGCGCCGGTTAAGGCGGAAGCCGTGGCGAACTCCCCGCTGGAGAAGGAGGCGGGCATTCCCGCCACGGACCGCGAAAAGGTGGCCGACATCCTGCAGTCGGCCGGGATTGACCCGGACAATCCCCGCACGTTCGAGAAGCGGACGATCAAGCAGATGACCGAGGCGCTGGGGGCCCCGAGCGCGACGTTGAAGGTCGGGGGGGAGATCAACTACATCTTCTACAACTGCTTTGAAGTGGTCTCGACGGACGGCGGCAAAACCGTCTCGGCGGTCCACTACATGGGCAAGTAGGCGCGCCGCGCCCCAACGCGGGACGCCCCATCGGGTTGCGGCGCTTCGGCGTTAACGGAAGGGTGCTTTCGGGCTGATCCGCGTGCGCCTGTTGGGCGGGAGTTACCAGCGGGGGTCCGGCGTTCCGGCCGGAATCTGGCGGACGCTTTTCCGCG
>CAIKKV010000078.1 GCA_903828035.1 uncultured bacterium | reverse complement strand
CAAACCCTTGATAAGCAAAGCGCTTAGATAAGATGTAGAACTCTCCTTGATTTCCGAAACAGAACTTGTCAGTCCATTTCGAATCTCTAATTTTATTTCTAGTCAATTTCCTTGCTTCACCCGCGCCGGGATAGAATAATCACCGCTCATCACATGAAAAAAAACTTCGACTCCCTTCCCTCCAAAGCGCACCACCCGGGCCCCCCGCCCGCCCTGATTGCCGCCATCCTGCTCATGCTCCTGGCCGCCCTCCTCATGGGGCTTGACCGCTGGTGGCGCCACCGCCCCGCGGCGGAAGATGAAACTGCCACCCCGGCCGCCGCCGAAGCGACGGTCGCCCCGCCCGCCGCCGCGGCACCCGCCCTGCGCGGCATGTGCCTGCCCTCCCCCCAGCAGAACCTCTTCGAACCGGGCTGGCAACGTGGCGTTCAGCCGACGGTTTCCGGCAAGCCCGAATCGGGCCTTTACGGCTCCAACCGCACGGGCGAAAAAGGGCTCGCCTCCTTCCATGAGGGGGTCGATATCGCCGTGGCCACCCGCGACGCCCGCGGCAATCCCGCCGACGCGGCCATGGCCGTCGCCGACGGCAGCGTGGCCTACGTCAACCGCGTCGCCGGCAACTCGAACTACGGGCAATACATCGTGCTTCTCCACGCCGACCCCGCCGGACCCATCTACTCCCTCTATGCCCATCTGGCCATCGTCGATGCGGGCATTGTCCCGGGAGCGGCCGTCACGCGCGGGATGCGGCTGGGCACGGAGGGCCACACGCCCGTTTCCGTCATCCCCCTCGAGCGCGCCCATCTTCATTTTGAAATCGGCATGCTGGCCAACGACCGCTTCGCCCAGTGGGCCAAGCTCGAGGGCATCCGGGAAAATCCCCACGGTGCCTTCAACGGCCGCAACCTGCTGGGCATCGACCCCCTTCCGGCCCTGGCCGAGAGCAGCCGCGATCCCAACTTCAGCATGCTCTCGCACCTGCAGTCGCTTCCCGTGGCGTTCAGCGTGGTCGCGCGCAGCCGCGGCCGCCTGCCCGACCTCTTCCGCCGTCACCCCGCCCTCTGGAGCGGCGAGACCACAAGCAAGGCGTTCGCGATTGCCTGCTCCGAAGGCGGCGTTCCCCTTTCAGGAAGGCCCGCCACGGATGAAGAAGCCGCCCGCCTCGGCCGCGCCGAAGGCGCGGTGCTGTCGGTCGACGAGGCGGTCCTCGGGCGTAATGGACGCCATCTCGTCGTCAATCGCGGCGGAAGCTGGCAGCTGGGCCAGAACGGCGCCGCGTGGCTCAACGTGCTGATGTATTGAGGGAAAACCGGTTCAGCGGTTCAACGGTTCAGGGCAAAGAAATTCCTTCGCGCCGCCAGACATCCAGGATCAGCTCATAGCGGGCCAGGCGCATGCCGGTGTACACGCAGTTGCTGGTGGAAAAGATATAGCCGCCTCCGGGCATGCCGTGCTTCAGGGCGTAGCGGACCGACTCCACGCACTCCGCATCCGTGCCGGTGTCGAGCAGGCCGCAGTTCACGTTGCCGATCAGGCAAAGCTCCTTGCCAACAAGCCGCTTGACCTCGGCGATATCCACGCCGCCCTGGGGATCGAGCGAATGCAGGGCATGCGGGTGCGTCTGCGCCAGCTGGTCGAGAATCGGCATGATGTTGCCGTCGGTGTGCTTGATCGTGTAATAGCCCATGTCCCGATAACCGCGGGTCAGCTCGGCGAGGTAGGGCGTCACGAACTCGCCGAACATGTCGGGGCTCAGGAACGGGCCGCTGTTGAAGCAATAGTCGGCGCAGAGGGCGAAGCCGTCCAGCCCCCCGTGCGCCTTCATGCGCCCGGCGAAGGCCAGCCGCTTTTTGACCATGGCGTCGGCCTGCTGCTTCATCTTCTCCGGCTCATCGGCCAGCTGCTCGATAAAGCCCATCATCTCGTTGCCTTCGGGAAGGCTGTAGGTGGCGTCGCCGTGGAGCATCAGGAAATACTTGTTCCCGCTCTTTTCGCGGATGCGGTCGATGAGCCTGAAGATCTCCTCCTCCCGGTTGGGATTCGGGTGGAGCAGGATGGCGTCGTGACCGAAGCGCTCGCAGGTGGCGATGTACAGGTCGGCGATCTCGCTGCGGTGCAGACCCCGCTCCTTCTCCTCCATCTGGTCCCACTGGTGATAGCTCCGGTGCGAGGGGTGGACCTTGCCGAAGGCCTCCATCGTGAGGAAGAAGACCAGCTCGAAATGGGGGACACGGCCGGACAGGGTCTTCCGGTCGAGCGCGGCGGCGAACCGCTCGCGCGGGGTCAGGACGGCAGTGGACATGGCGATTCCCTTTCGGGTTTATGGCGCCCTACTACGCTCTGCGCCCCGGGCGGCTTGAGCTTCGAAGGGCATCCTTCGCTCTTCGCTCTTGTGCCAGGGATGGCTTGCCATCCGAAGCTCGAGCGGAGCGAAGAGCGAAGGATGGTGGGCCCAGCAGGGCTCGAACCTGCGACCAAGGGATTATGAGTCCCCCGCTCAGACCAACTGAGCTATGGGCCCCCTCAAACCTTCCTTATAAAGCAGAAAGGGTCCCGAAACAAGTTCGATTCTTGGACGGATCCGTCATCCCGAGCGTAGTCGAGGGATCTCAGAATGCGCATCCCTGTATGAGATTCCTCGACTTCGCTCGGAATGACAGCCCCGGCGGCTGGAATTAACCTTATAAAGAATAGGCAAGAGCCCCGATATCCGTTATGGTTCCAATCTCGGATGCAGTGTACGTCCGCTGAAAAAAATCTATGGGCGCCCTAATTGTGAACCTTGCTAAAACGAGCCTGATCTTTCTCGCGGCGGTCTTGACTGCTCAGTCTTACGGCGCCACAGCACCGGTCAGCCAAAATCTTGACTCCAACCGGCCTTTGTCACAGCATCCCGCTATGACAAGCACCTCAACAGCGGGTTCCGCTTTCCATGTCTCCCCCGCGGGAGACGATGCCGCCGCCGGACCTTCACTGGCGCCCTTCAAGACCCACGGCCGGGCCCGGGAAGAAGTCCGCAAAAAGGTCGCCGCCGGCCTCCGCGAACCCGTGAGGGTTGTGCTCCGGGGCGGCGTGTATGAACTCTCCGAACCCCTAACCTTCGGGCCGGAAGACTCGGGCTCCGCCGCGTATGCCATCACGTATGCGGCCTTTCCTGGCGAAACCGTGGTGCTAAGCGGGGGGCAGCGTATCACCAACTGGAAACAGGACGCCGCCGGCCGCTGGAGCGCCGCGCTGCCGGATGTGAAGGCGGGAAAATGGTTCTTCCGGCAACTGGTCGTCAATGACCGCCGCGCGACCCGCGCCCGGTGGCCCGACGAGGAAGGCGCGCTCCGCATCACCGGCGTCGAGGAGGGCGTCACCCGATTCGCCTTCAACCGGCCCCTGCCCGAAGAGTCTCTCGCCGGGCAGGACGCGGAGATGGTCGTTTATGAAAACTGGTCGATCACCCGCGGGCTCGTGACTTCGTCCGGGACCCAACATCTGACGACCGCCACGGCGATGGGCTGGATCGGGCATGGCGCCTACACCACGGCCAGCCCCGGAAAGCCCGTCTACCTCGAGCATGCCCGCGCCTTCCTCGACAAGCCGGGGGAGTGGTTTCTCGATCGGGCGGCCGGCCTCCTGCACTACATCCCGCTGGAGGGCCAGCTCCCCGCAACCGCCGCCGCCGTTGCGCCGCGCCTGGAACGCCTCCTCGTCCTCGCCGGCACCAAAGGGAAGCCCGTCCGGAACCTGCACTTCGAGGGGATCCGCTTCGAAGATGCCGACTTCGCCCTCCCCGCCATCGGACTGAATGAGATCCAGGCGGCGCATTACGGGACGATGACAGCGAGCCCGGTCTCTGTCCAGCCGGTGGCCCTCGAGTGCGTCTACGCGGAGGGCTGCCGGTTCGAGCGGTGCCGCTTCGCGCACCTGAACAGCTCCGGAATCGGGTTCGGCCCCGGCTGCAGGAGCAACGCCGTGGTCGGCTGCGCGATCGACGACATAGGCGGTAACGGCGTCATGGTCGGCTGGCGCGGGGCGGGGAAATTGAAGCCGGAAGGGGCGCTCGACGCCGACTGGGACGATCCCTCCGACGCCCCCGCCGGAAACGAGGTCGCCCACTGCGACATCCAGCGCTGCGGCGCGGACGTCCGGGGCGGCGTTGGCCTCTTCGCCGCCTTCTCGGCCGACACCCGCCTCGCCCACAACGTGATCCACGACATGCCCTACACGGGAATCTCCATCGGCTTCCGCTGGACCTCCGCGCCCAGTTCCCAGACGCGGTGCGTTGTCGAGTACAACCACATCTTCGACGTCATGAAGACGCTCGCCGACGGGGGCGGCATCTACACCCTGGGCTTTCAGCCGGGAACCGTCCTGCGCGGGAACCACATCCACGACGTCCACCGGAGCGCCAACGCCCACGGCGGGGCGCCGAACAACGGCTTCTTCATCGACGAGGGGAGCAAGGCCTTCCTGTTCGAGTCCAATGTTGTCCACAACACGTCCGGAGCGCCGGTTCGGTTCAACCAGAACAAGCATGAATGGCACGAGTGGAAAGACAACTTCCTGGGAGACGCTGAGGCGAACAGCGAGTCGGCTAAAGTGATTATCGGGACGGCCGGTCCCATGGCCGGTTATTCAACCCCCTTTCCCTGATTTCCCGGTTCGTCCCGATTATTGATAATTAACAATTCGCCTTGAAACCATCTTGCAAATATTTCCCATTATTGATAATGTGAGAGCATGAAAGCAAAACAGAAGAAGTTGTTCGCCGATTTGCTCGCTTGGCTCCGCCAAGGCCGCCAAACCAAGAACATGACCCTCCGCGCGACAGCTGCCGCCCTCAAGGTTCCGCCCTCCTGGGTGGGCAAGGCGGAAACCGGCGATCGCCGCCTGGACGTCGTTGAATACGTCCGGTATTGTGAAGTCGTTGGACTGGATCCGATCAAGGGCCTGAAGATGGCCATGGCCGCCAAGAAGCGGTAAATCGTCGCCGCATTTTGCTTGTCCCTCAAGCAAGAAGATGCTAACGACATCCTTCTTGATGAACAT
>CAIKKV010000077.1 GCA_903828035.1 uncultured bacterium | reverse complement strand
GTGACCGGAACGGCTCCGCTGAGCTACCAGTGGTTCAAGAATGGCGCCCTGCTGCCGGGCGCCACCAACGGCACGCTGGTGCGGGCCGGTGCGGCGGTGACCGACTCGGGTGTCTATTATGTGGTGATCACCAATGCCTTTGGGATGAGCATCAGCACGCCGGTCACGGTGACGGTGGGCGAGCCGCAACTGTTGAGTTGGGGTTATAATAACCGTGGTCAATTAGGCGACGGCACCGAAAGCACTCGGAGTAATGCGATGTCCGTGGCCGGCCATGTGGTGGCCGTCGCGGCGGGGGCCGAGCATTCCCTGTATGTGACGGGCGACGGCACGTTGTGGGGGATGGGCGACAACAGCTATGGCCAGTTGGGCGACGGGACATGGCACGGGCAGCTTAATCCTGTGCCCGTGGCCAGCAATGTGGTGGTGGCGGCCGGGGGATACTTGCATTCCCTGTTTTTGAAAAGCAACGGCACGTTGTGGGCGATGGGATATAACGGGTTGGGGCAGTTGGGCGACGGAACGACAACACGACGGGGTAGCCCCGTCCCCGTGGCTAGCAATGTGGTGGCCATGGCGGCGGGCGCCTGGCATTCCCTGTTTTTAAATAGCGACGGCACGCTGTGGGCCATGGGCCAAAACACATATGGTCAGTTGGGCGACGGGACCACCAACAACCGGAGCGGGGCGGTATGCATGGCCAGCAATGTGATGGCCATGGCGGCGGGATTCAGTCATTCCCTGTTTTTGAAAGGTGACGGCACGTTGTGGGCCATGGGCCAAAACACATATGGTCAGTTGGGCGATGGAACCACCAGCAACCGGAGCCAGGCGATATGCATAGCCAGCCAAGTGACGGCCCTGGTGGCGGGCACCTGGCATTCCCTGTTTTTGAAAGAAGCCGGCACGCTGTGGGGGATGGGCTACAGCGCCCAGGGCCCGTTGGGCGACGGGAGTTGGGCCGAACGGGCCAGTCCCGTGCCCGTGGCCAGCCATGTGGTGGCCGTGGCGGCGGGGGCGGAGCACTCCCTGTTCTTGAAGGACGATGGCACGTTGTGGGGGATGGGCTATAACTACCTCGGCCAGTTGGGCGATGGGACCATCACTTACGCACGCTACTGGCCGGTGCTTGTGTCCGGCATGTCCCTAGCCGCTGTGGTTTCGGGCAGCACCGCCTATCACACCCTGGCGGTGGGGGTGCCGCTTCCGCCGCAGATCACGCGCCAGCCAATCCCGCAGACGGTGCGTTTTGGCAGCAATGTGACATTTTCCGTCACGGCCGAGGGTTTTGCGCCATTGGCCTATCAATGGTTTTTCAACGAGGAAGCGATCAGCGGGGCCACGGCGACGAATGTCACCCTCGCCGGGGTGGCGGCAACAAACGCGGGAAGCTATACGGTGGTCGTGAGCAATCCCGGCGGCAGCGTGACCAGCGGCGTGGCGGTGCTGACGTTTGTCAAGGGGCTGGCTTCGGTCACCCTTGACGGACTGATCCAGACCTATGACGGCACGCCCAGGAGCGTGACGGCGCTTTCCGTTCCATCCGGGCTGACGGTCCTGCTGACGTATAACGGGTCCGCCACCGCCCCGACCGCCGTCGGCACGTATGCCGTGACCGGCGCGGTCAGCGACGTCAACTGGCAGGGGAGCGCCAGCGGCACGCTGACAGTCAAGTCGGCCCAGGTGATCCATTTCACCGCGCCCCTGATTCACCCGCTTGCGGGCGCGGTCGGCCTTGCCGCGACAGCTTCCTCCGGGCTTCCGGTTTCGTTTAACGTGTTGAGCGGGCCCGGAACGATCGCGGGCGGCACGAGCCTGACGTTCTCCGCGGCGGGCATTGTGGAGGTGGCAGCCTCGCAGGCGGGCGATGCCGTTTACGGCGCCGCGCCGGCCGTGACCAACTGGATTTTCGTATATACGGTCATTCCCGACAACGGTCCGTTTCAGGGCGGGAATACGGTCATCATCAACAGCGGGTATCCCGGCATGATCGCAAGCGTGCACGTGGGCGGCGTGTTGGCGGAGATCCAGCCGATCGGCCCGGACGGGATGCCCCTCATCATGCCGGCCACCGGTTCGGCGGGCATCAAAGATATCGTGGTTCACACAGCGGATAACGGCGATTTCACGCTCCCGAGGGCGTATACGGTCAATCCGGCGGGGAAGATTGGCGGAAGCCTGCTGGTGCCGCAGGGCTGGACCGGTCTCGGAGCGGGGCTGCTGGGCAGTTCCGTCAATGCCCTGGCGCATGATGGAACCAACCTGTATGCGGGAGGCTCCTTCACGGCCGCCGGCGGGGTGGCGGCCAGCCGGGTGGCGCTGTGGAACGGAACGGGCTGGACCAATCTGGGCGGCGGCGTGTCGGGCACCTCCGTCTACGCCCTGGTGCGGGCGGGGGGAAACCTATATGCGGGCGGCGATTTCACGAACGCCGGCGGGGTGGCGGCGAGCGGCGTGGCGAAGTGGAACGGGTCGGCCTGGACGAATCTCGCCAGCGGCGTCAGCGGCACGGTGCGCGCCCTGGCGCAGGATGGAACCAACCTGTACGCGGGCGGGTCATTCACGGCCGCCGGCGGAGTGGAGGCCGGCCGGGTGGCGCTTTGGAACGGAACGGGCTGGACGGCGCTTGGCGGCGGCCTGAGCGGCACGGTGCG
>CAIKKV010000076.1 GCA_903828035.1 uncultured bacterium | reverse complement strand
GGAAGGCGCATGCCTACTTCCTGAATGACATCGGCGTGGACGATTCCCGCAATAATTATCCGGATTCCCGGGTTCCCGAATCGAGCCGGTACCGGGTGCGGCTGAAACAATCGGAGCAGTTCGGGGGCGGCTGGACCGCGGTGGGCGAGATGAATGCGCTCAGCGACGAGTATGTTTTGGAGGATTTTTACCGGCGCGACTACCGCTACAGCCCGGAGCCGATGAACTACCTGCTGGTGGGGCAGACGCGGGACGAAACGGCCATGAGCCTTCTGGGCAAGTGGCGGATGAATGATTTTTATTCAACTGTTTCCCGGCTGCCCGAGGCGCGGCATGAGTTCTTCCTCACCCCTTTGTATGACACCGGATACTACTACCAGGGATACAACGACGCCGTTTATCTCATGAAGCAGCCGGCGGATTACCAGGCCGGCGAGGATATTTCCCTGCTTCGCGTCGACTCCCGTCAATTTGTGTCCTATCCCACTTCCGCCGGCATTTTCCATTTTGTTCCCCGTGCCGGCGTCCGGGCCACCTGGTATTCCAAGACCCGGGACGAGGTGCTGTGGAGCCGGGAAGGCACGATTACGAACACGCTCGCGGACGGCACCGTGTTCACGACCAACGGAGTCGTCGAAACCGTTATCAGCAAAGAGGGGGGCGCCATGCTTCGCCCCCTGTTCGAGGTCGGGTCGGAAGCGTCCTTCAAGGCCTTTCGGACCTGGGCGGCGGGAGACGAGTTAAGCCCTGTGCGGTACCGCCACATTGCCGAGCCCTACGCCAATTACACGTTGCGCCCTAATTTGCTGGATCAGTCGACGAACGATTTCTATCAAATTGACGAAGTGGATGCCTATGGATCCGAACATTCGTTCCAGTTGGGCATGCGGAACGCCATCCAGTTTAAGCGGAACGGGAAGCTGTACGAGTTGATCGACGCCGACCTGTATTCAACCTACTTCATGGAGTCGCAGGCGGAGGATGAAGGCGTTGGCCCGCTGCACCTAAAGCTCGAAAGCCGGCCTTCTGACGAGGTTTACCTCCGGACGGATGCGGAGTACAACATTCAGGATCAGGAGGTTCAGGTGTGGAACGTGCGCGGCCAGTTTGCCCCGCATCCGATGTGGCGCCTGATTGGCGAGTACCGGTACCGGATCGACCAGAGCAGCCTGGCGACATCCACGATCCGTTATATGCCGAGCGAGGAGTGGCAGTTCTCCGTCTATTGCCGGTACAACATTGACGACTCCCGGGTGGAGGAACACTCCTACAACGTGGAGCGGGTCCTGGACTGCATGGGGCTTCGCTTCGGCTTCTCCGACGAGCCGGCGTACACACAGGCGAACGGGCAGCAGCGGGATGCGGATTACAACGTGCATGTTGAACTGTGGCTGACGGCGTTCCCGGGCAAGCACTGGGGCTCCGGCGGTCGGTAGGAGGATGCGATGAGGAAGCGGGTTCGCGGATTCACCTTTATGGAAGTCATGGTGGTGTTGCTCATCATCGGCCTGATCACGGCGGTGGTGGGGCCAAACATCTACGGCATGTTCAAGAAGTCTCAGCGCAAAGCCGCGCAGATCCAGCTCTCGGAGTTTCATCGCGCCCTGAAGCTGTTCAAGATGGACCAGGGCCGCTTCCCGACCGAATCCGAGGGCCTGGAGGCGTTGGTTCAGCCGTTGCGAACCGTGCCCAAGCCCGATGAGTTTCCGCCGGACGGGGGTTATCTGGGCGGACCGTTGCCGGTCGATCCCTGGGGGCGTCCCTACAACTATGTCAGCCCGGGCCGCGGCGGGGCTTCATATGAGGTGATTTCGCTGGGCGAGGACCCGGATCAAACGGCCGATGACATGGTGAGCCCGCCCCCCGAAACGATCAAGCGCTGATCAGTTCCCGGCAGGGACTGTTCCCCTCAGGTAGAGCGTGATAACGGGCGTTGCCTGTGGGTTGGCCGTCAGCGCCAACCGGTTCCATCTGGCTGTACCCGCGTTTGGCGTGGGCACATCGCGATCCCACTGGATCGCAAAGGGGGCCGGATCCGCCGCGGCCTTTAAATCGTTCAGATATCCCGCCGTCAGGTGCGATTGAGCGGTTTCCCAGGCCCGGGCATGGAGGCGCAGGGACTGATCGGTGACGGCCAGATTCGTGATCAGGGGGAGCAGGCTGACGCTGACGACGGTGAGGATAGCCAGGGCTGCCAGGATTTCGAGAAAGGAAAAGCCTCTTTTTCCCATCGTTACCGCCCTGCCAGCGTGTCCAGCAACAGGGTGCGATAGGTTTGGTGGATGCGGCCATTGGAAGCCATGAACCGCAAGCGGCCATGGTCCAGGCGCTCAAGGGTTTCCGCCTGGCCTCCGGCTTCGGCCAGGATGAGGCGGGCCGCCGCAATATCCCAGAGATAGATGCCGGTTTCAAAATAGCCTTCCGCCTGTCCGTGGGCCACCCGGCAGATGTCGAGGGCGGCCGCGCCCATGATGCGCGCCTTTTGGACGTGGTTGGAGGTCGCCTCGAAAAGGGCAAAGGGCGCTAAATCACGGTCCGGGCTTTTGTCCAGGCCCGTCAGGATCATGGCTTCCGCCAGTGTGGAGACCGACGACACGGCGATGGGCTTTCCGTTGCAGGCCGCGCCGCCGCCCAGCCGGGCCGTGTAGCAAACGTCCAGCGCGGGGGCGAAGACGGCGCCGGCAACCGTTTCTCCGTTCTTCAAAGCCGCCACCGAGCAGCACCAGAAGGGCATGCCATGCGAGAAGTTGACCGTGCCGTCGATCGGGTCCACCACCCATTCGATCTCGGCGCCGGTGCGGCCGCCGACGGTGGCGTCCTCCTCGCCGACGATGGCGTGGTTCGGAAAGCGGGAGGTGATCTC
>CAIKKV010000075.1 GCA_903828035.1 uncultured bacterium | reverse complement strand
TAGGCCACGGTGGAGTCCATGAACCGGTCGCAGATCACCCACGTGCCGGCCTCAAGGGCGGGAAGGATCACCTGCCGCACCAGCTGGGCGCGGCTGGCCAGGAACAGGAGCACCTCGGCCTCCGGAACAAGCGCCTCGCCCGCCTTGTCGTGCTGCAGAATCTCGCGGATCAGCTCGCCGGTCCGGGTGCCGCCCGGCTCGCGGGTGCACAGGACGCGGATGCCCGATTCGGCCAGCTTGCTCTCCAGGCGCCTGACCTGGGTCGACTTGCCGCAGCCTTCCGGGCCTTCAAAGGTGATAAAGGCGCCGCGGTGGGGAGCCATGTGTGTGAGATTGTTCATTCCTCGATCACCACTTCAACGCCGACCGGCAGAAGCACGTACAGCTGCTCCACGTCGGCGTTGTGCATGCGCACGCAGCCGGCGCTCTCGGCCTTGCCGATGCTCGCATCATCCCACGTGCCGTGGATGCCGTACCCGGAGACCAGGGGCGTGTTTCCGGCGGGCTTCAGCGCCAGCCAGTGCGTGCCCAGGATGTTGTCCGGATGGCCGAAGGGGACCGCCTTGCCGTCGGGCTTCCACCAGACGGGCTGGGTGATCCGCTCGACCACGGTGAACGTGCCGACCGGCGTCTTGCCGAACTTTCCCGTCCCGATCCGGTAGCGCTTGAAAAAGCGGCCGTTCATCGTGAGGAGCAGGTCGTTGCGGGTCTTGTTGACCCGGACCTTGAACGTGGCGCTGAAAACCCGGTAGCGATCGCCCTTCTTGATCAGGGCCGCCTTGGCGATGAGGTTGTTGGTGGCCAGCAGCTCCTTGGTGCACCCGAACTTGCGGGCAACCTTGTCGAGCGAATCCCCGCCTGCCACCACGTAGTCGGCCTTTTCGGGCATCGGGTTCGGCTTCATCACCAGCTCGATGCCGAGCGCTCCGGCCTTCTCCTCGACCGCCGCCAGGCCCGCGGCCCCGGGATACTGCTCCAGGATGGACAGGTATTTTTCACGGGCTTCCGCCAGCTGTCCGGCCTTTTCCATGGCGGCCGCCTCTTCCAGCGCGGAGGCGGGAACCGCTCCGGACGCCTTCGCGGGGGCCGGATTGGAGGCCGCCGGCGCCGGCGCGGGGGCCGAAACGGCGGCGGACTGGGGCGCGCGGACAGGCGGCGTGACGGGAACAGGAGCCGGCGGCACGGCAATCACCCTGGCCGGAGCGCGGGAGGCCGGGGCGGGCTCGTGCCGCCACCACCCGATGCCCCCGGCCAGAAGAATCGTCACGAGCCCCGCAATCAGCCAGGGCCTGGGCGAGGCCGGATGATCGTTGAAGTCCTGTAGCTGAACCATGTTATGTGCTCCTTGATTGACGATACAGGGCGGCTGTCGCGAGAACGCCGATGCCCTCGCCCCGCCCGATGGACCCCAGCTTTTCGTGGGTGCCGGCCTTGACGGAAACCTGGTCCGCCTCCAGGCTCATCGCCCGGGCGAGTCGCTCGCGCATCCGGGGGATATGGGGCGCCAGGCGCGGCTCTTCCGCCATGACCATGGCGTCCACGTTGGCGATCTCGTACCCTTTTTCACGAACAATCGCCGCCACGGCGGCCAGCAGGAGGCAGCTGTCGGCGTTTTTCCAGCGCGAGTCGCTAGTGGGGAAATGCTGGCCGATATCGCCGGCCGCGGCGGCCCCCAGCAGCGCGTCCATGATGGCGTGGCAGACGGCGTCGGCGTCGGAGTGGCCCTCCAGCCCGGCCGTGTGGGGAATCTCCACCCCGCCCAGGACGAGGCGGCGGCCCTCGACCAGGCGATGGATGTCGAATCCGATGCCAGTCCGGATCATGGGTTAAGCCCGGGGTGCGTCTCCCGGCTCCTTTTTGGGTTGCGGCAGGTTGACCTTGATGTGAAGCTCCCGCAGCTGCTTTTCCGTCACGCCGGACGGGGCTCCCATCATCAGGTCCTGCGCCTTCTGGTTCATCGGGAAGGCGATCACCTCGCGGATATTGCTCTGCCCGGCCAGCAGCATGACCATGCGGTCGACGCCGGGGGCAATGCCACCGTGGGGCGGGGCCCCGAACTTGAAGGCCTGGAACAGCGCGGGGAACTTGCTTTCCACATCTTCCCGCGTATAGCCCGCCATCTCGAAGGCCTTGACCATCACCTCCTGGCTGTGGTTCCGGATGGCGCCGCTGGAGAGCTCTACGCCGTTGCACACGATGTCGTACTGGAACGCCTTGATGTCCAGCGGGTTCATCGTGGTCAGCGCCTCCATGCCGCCCTGCGGCATCGAGAAGGGGTTGTGGGAGAAGACGATCTGCCCGGTCTCCTCGTCCGTCTCGAACATGGGGAAGTCCACGATCCAGCAGAACCGGAACACGTCCTTCTCCAGCAGGCCAAGGTCGCGGCCCAGCTTGGTCCGGATATCGCCCGCGATGCGGTTGGCGCCCTTGGCCTGGTCGCAGACAAAGAACACCACATCGCCCTTCCCCACCCCGCAAAGCGAGACCAGGCCGGCGAGCTCCTCCGGCGTCATGAACTTGGCGACAGGGCCCTTGACCCCTTCGTCGCCCCAGACCAGGTACGCCAGGCCGCCGGCGCCGAGGGACTGCGCGTGCTCGACCAGCTTGTCGAAGAAGCTGCGCGGCTGCCCCGAGATGCCTTTGACCGGAATGGCCCGCACGACTCCGCCCTTTTCGATGGTCGAGCGGAACACCTTGAACCCGGTGTTGCGGAAGAGGGCCGTGGCGTCGCGGATAAGGATCGGATTGCGCAGATCGGGCTTGTCGGAGCCGTAGCTGACCATGGCTTCGCAGTAGGGAATCCGACGGAACGGCGGCTTGTCGGCGGCCAGCTTGGAGAACTCGTTGAAGACCCCGTGAATGACGTCCTCGACCACGGCGAAGACGTCGTCCTGGGTCACATAGGACATCTCGATATCGAGCTGGTAGAACTCGCCGGGCGAGCGGTCGGCGCGGGCGTCCTCGTCGCGGAAGCAGGGCGCCACCTGGAAATAGCGGTCGAAGCCCGCGATCATGAGCAGCTGCTTGAACTGCTGGGGCGCCTGGGGCAAGGCGTAGAAGGAGCCGGCGTGCACGCGGCTGGGAACCAGGTAATCGCGGGCGCCTTCGGGCGAGCTGCTGGTCAGGATGGGCGTCTGGAACTCGTTGAACCCGTGGCCGATCATCCGGCGGCGCAGGCTGGCGATCACCTGGGAGCGCAGGATGATATTGCGGTGCAGCGAATCGCGCCGCAGGTCGAGATAGCGGTATTTGAGACGGGTTTCCTCGGGGCCGGCCTCCTCCTCGGTGCCCGCCAGGTAGAGGGGCAGCGGCTCGCAGGTCCCCTGCACCTGGATGGTGGCGGCGACCAGCTCGATTTCGCCCGTGGCCAGGCCGGTGTTGACGGTCTCCGCATCGCGGGGCTCAACCTTGCCGGTCACGGTGATGACGGTTTCGAGGCGCAGCTTCTGGCACTCCTCGAAATGGGGGCTTTCCGGATAGATGACGATCTGGGTCAGGCCATAATGATCGCGCAGATCGATGAAAAGCAGCTGCCCGTGATCCCGCTTGCGGAAGACCCAGCCGGAGAGACGGACTTCCTGGCCGGCCTGATCCTTCCGGAGCGCCCCGCAGGTGTGAGTGCGATAAATGTGCATGGCAAATTCCTTATACGATAAGGGGGCCAACTATAAAGGAAGATGCCGCAGAAGGCAAGCGCGGAGGGTATTGGAGACTGGCCGCCTGTCGGACTTTTGATCTTTACGCACAGCGTGGCGGGCAGACCTCCGTGTCCTCCGAGATTCGCCAGTTTTGAGGCGGGTTTACCAGCGGGGGTTCGGCGTTCCGGCCGGAATCGGGCGGACGAAACGCCGCACCCGACTAACCATCGCGCGCCCGCGGCTCTTCCGAGCACGCTTGGGCGGCGCGCGACTAGGTTCCCACCATGAGCCCGCGACACATTCACAATGGCTAGAAGGTGTT
>CAIKKV010000074.1 GCA_903828035.1 uncultured bacterium | reverse complement strand
CGAATAGCCCTTCCCGGTTGAATGATGTGATTCCGCCCAAGGCGTCCGGTCCACACCGGGCGCCTTGGGCTTTTCAAGGGAGGGCGGGGAAGATGGCCAACGTGGTGGATGTGCTGCGGAGCCGCGGCTTGTTCGAGGATATGACGAGCCCGGAGCTGCCTAAGTTCTGCGACCAGCCGACGGTGGTTTACGCCGGCTTCGATCCGACCAGCAGCAGCCTGCAGGTCGGAAATTTCGTGACAATCATGGCCCTGGCCCATTTCCAGCGCTGCGGCCACAGGACGGTGGCGCTGGTCGGCGGCGCCACGGGCATGATCGGCGACCCGAGCGGCAAGTCGGCCGAGCGCAACCTGCTCAGCCCCGAGCAGGTGGAGCAGAATCTCGCCGGCATCCGGGAGAACCTGTCGCGGTTCCTCGATTTCGATCATCCGACGGCCCCGGCGGTCATCGTGAACAATCACGACTGGATCTCCCGGTTCTCCTACATCGACTTCCTGCGGGACGTGGGCAAGCATTTCCGCGTGAACAACATGATGGCCCGCGAGTCGGTGCGCAAGCGGATGGAGAGCGACGCGGGCATGAGCTACACGGAGTTCAGCTACCAGCTCATCCAGGCCTATGATTTCCTGCATCTTTACCAGGACAAGGGCGTGCGCATCCAGATTGGCGGCTCCGACCAGTGGGGCAACATCACGGCCGGCACGGAGCTGATCCGCCGGCGGTGCGGGGGGGAGGCCTTCGGCCTGACCTTCCCGATCATCTGCGACAGCGCCGGGCAGAAGTTCGGCAAGTCGGAGGGGAACGCCATCTTCCTGGATGCGGCGCGCACCTCCTACTATGATTTCTACCAGTTCTTCATCCGGACGCCGGATGTGGACGTGATCCGGTTCCTCAAGATTTTCAGCTTTTTGCCCCTGCCGGAGATCGACGACCTGGCCCGCGAGCTGGAGAAGAATCCCGAGGCGCGCGTCCCGCAGCGCAAGCTGGCCGAGGAGATGACCCGCTGCGTGCACGGCCCGCGGGGCCTGCGCATCGCGGAGGAGGCGAGCCGCGTGCTGTTCGGCGGCGAGCTGACGGGGCTGAGCGCCGATGAGCTGCTGGCGATTTTCGCGAACGTGCCCAGCACCGGGCGGCCCCAGGCGACAACCGTGGGGCTCCCGGTGGTGGACCTGGCCGTGGAGGCGGGGCTGTTCAAGAGCAAGGGCGAGGCGCGGCGGCTGATCGCCAGCGGCGGCCTGTACCTGAACGGGCGGCGCGTGGAGAAGCCGGAGGAGACGGTTGGCGCGGGCGACCTGATCGAGAATCGCATCCTGGTGCTGCGCACCGGAAAGCGCAATTTCCATCTCGTCAAACTGGTGGACTGATCGTACGGCGGAAGGATCTTATGAATCTGGCGGTTATCGGGTTGGGGCTCATCGGCGGCTCGGCGGCGCTTGATCTGAAGCGCGCGGGCTTCGCCGGCAGCGTTATCGGCGTCGGCAACAAGCCGGCCACCATTGCGGAGGCGCTGCGCCTGGGGCTGGCCGATCGCGTCACCTCCCTGGAAGAGGCGGTGGACGCGGCCGACCTCGTGATCCTGGCCGTGCCGGTGGATGTCGCCATCCAGATGCTGCCGGGGATTCTCGACCGGGTGAAGGATCACCAGGCCGTCACCGACATGTGCTCCACCAAGCGGACGCTGATGGCGTGCGTGGAAGGGCATCCCAAACGGGCCCGGTTCGTGGGAAGCCACCCCATGGCCGGCACGGAGTATGCCGGGCCGGGGGCGGCCCTGGAGGGGCTGTTCCGGGATAAAATCGGCATCCTGTGCGACACGGAGAAGAGCGCGCCGGACGCGGTGGCCCGGGTGGAGGCGATGTACGGCGCGCTGGGCATGAAGCTGGTGCGCATGGATGCGGCCCGGCATGATCTGCACACGGCGTATGTGTCGCATCTCTCGCACGTGGTGTCCTATGCGCTGGCCCTGACCGTGCTGGACAAGGAGCGCGACGAGCGCCAGATCTTCAACCTGGCGGGGGGCGGCTTTGCCTCGACCGCCCGGCTGGCGAAGAGCGGCTCGGCCATGTGGGCTCCCATTTTCCTGAACAACTCCGACCACGTGCTGGAGGCGCTGGACGCCTACCGCGGGCATCTCACGGCCCTGCGCGAGGCGATCGCCCGCGCCGATGGCCCGGAGCTGGACCGCCTGATCGGCCGCGCGAACGATATCCGCCGCATTCTGGGCTGAGGCTGCGCGCGAGGCGGGTGGCCCGGGCGCTCCGCGCACGGGAGCCTGGAAAAGGGAGAAGCCCCAGTCAATCGCCCCCCTGCGTTCAATTCAATTAAGATTGCGGAAAAGGGCGTATTTCGCTAATACTCAGGGCTTGGATTTCAAACCACAAGGAGCGTCATGAGCAAGATTCCGGTCGGCATCCAGCTTTACACCGTGCGTCAGGCGTTGGGACAGGATTTCAAGGGCGTGGTCAGGCAGTTGGCGGAGATGGGCTACACGGGCGTCGAGTTCGCAGGCAAGTATGGCGATATGGAACCGGCCGTGCTGGCCGCGTTCCTCAAGGAAGTGGGCCTGAAATGCTGCGGCCAGCACGTGAGCCCCGAGGCCATCATGGATCCTTCGAGCAAGGCCTATGCGTATGCCAAGGCCCTGAAGTGCCCGTACCTGACCACGAGCGGCGCGAGCCTGGTGGAGAAGGACTGGCCCGGCGCGATTGAAACCTATCGCAAGTGCGGCGCGGTGGCCAAGGCCAACGGCTGCGTGTTCACCTATCACAATCACGCCGCGGAGTTCATCACGTTCGACGGCGTCTACGCCGAGGACATGCTGTTCCAGAAGACCGACCCGACGGAGGTTCTGGCCGAGCTCGACACGTTCTGGATCCGCAAGGGCGGCCCCGATCCCGTGGCCTACATTGCCCAGTACGCCGGACGCGTGCCGCAGATCCACCTGAAGGACATGAACCCCCTGACCTGCGTGTTCACCGAAGTCGGCACCGGCCTGATGGACCTGAAGGCCATCTTCAAGATTGGCAAGGAAGTCGGCGCCAAGTGGGTCATTGTGGAGCAGGATACCTGCCCCGGGCCCGAGCTGGACAGCGCCCGGCTGTCCATCACGAACCTGAAGAAGTTCAAGTTGGCCTGAGCATGAGCTTCTGGAGCGATGATTCCCGGCCTCTTCGCATCACCTGCGGCAAGGGCGTTGCTCCTTTCCTCCGAACCGAGGTGGAGTCCCTGGGCTTCAAGGTCCAGGACGAAAGCGCCGGCGGCGTGGAAACCTTTGGCACGCTGGCCGGCGCCCTTCGCCTCAACTTGCATCTCCGCACGGCCTTGCGCGTCCTGTGGGAAGCGGCCGTCTTCGACGTGCTGGACCCCAAGCGGTTTTACGCGCTCGCCACGGAGCTGCCGTGGGAGCAGTGGATCGACCCCGACGGCTACGTGTGCGTGAACAGCTTCACGCAGACCCCGCAAATCCGG
>CAIKKV010000073.1 GCA_903828035.1 uncultured bacterium | reverse complement strand
TATTCGCTGTAGCTGTCGAGCCAGCTGATGGCCGGATAATGGCGGGCGTTGGCCAGGTCGCGGTCCAGGGCCCAGAAGCAGCGGATGAAGCGGCTGGTGTGCTGCGTGACGGGTTCCGAAAAATCGCCGCCGGGCGGCGAAACCGCGCCGATCACCGATACGGAGCCTTCGCGGTCGCCCAGGGTTTTCACCTTGCCGGCGCGCTCATAGAACTCGGCCAGGCGGGTGGGGAGGTAGGCCGGGTAGCCTTCATCGGCGGGCATTTCCTCCAGCCGTCCCGACAGCTCCCGCAGCGCTTCGGCCCAGCGGGAGGTGGAGTCGGCCATCAGGGCCACGTCGTAGCCCATGTCGCGGTAGTATTCGGCGAGGGTGATGCCCGTGTAGATGCTGGCCTCGCGGGCGGCCACGGGCATGTTGGAGGTGTTCGCGATCAGGATGGTCCGCTCCATGAGCGAGCGCCCGGTGCGGGGGTCGATGAGGTCGGGAAACTCCCGGAGGACCTCCGTCATCTCGTTGCCCCGCTCGCCGCAGCCGACATAGACGATGATATCCGCCGAAGACCACTTGGCCAGCGCATGCTGCGTCATCGTCTTGCCGGTCCCGAAGCCGCCGGGAATGGCCGCCGTCCCGCCCTTGGCGATCGGGAAAAAGGTGTCGATGACCCGGAGCCCGGTGATGAGCGGAAGCGGCATGGCGATCCGCTTGGCGACGGGGCGGGGCAGGCGCACGGGCCACTCCGTGCTCATGCTCAGGTTTCGCCCGGACCCGTCCGCGGCCTGGAGGCGGCAGACCGTTTCCACAATAGTGCGGTCGCCTTCCTGCACAATGTCCATCACCTGGCCGCCGGCGTCCGGCGGAACCAGGAGGCGGTGCTCGATGCTGGGCGTTTCCTGCACGCGGCCGAAAAGGGAGCCGGGGGCCAGCGTGTCGCCCTTCTGGCAGGCGGGGATGAAGCGCCAGGTGCGGGCTTCATCCAGGGGGGCCGGCTTGTCCCCGCGCTTGATGTACATGCCGCTGTTCCGGGCCATGATTTCGAGCGGCCGCTGAATGCCATCGTAAATGGTTCCGAGCAGGCCGGGCCCCAGCTTGAGGGATAGGGGGCCGCCCTGGCCCAGGACCGGGTCTCCGGGTTTCAGGCCGCTGGTGTTCTCGTAAACCTGGATGGTGGCCTTGTCTTCCCGGAGGCGGATGATTTCCCCGATCAGGCGGGCGTGGCCCGTTTCGACGACTTCCAGCATGGCGGCCTGGCGCATGCCGGTGGCTTCGACAATCGGGCCGTTGATGCGCTGGATGATGCCGTGGACGGGTTCTCGTTTTGTGGCTTGAGCGTTCATGTGTTCCTCGAGTGGTAACCCAGTTCCCGGGCGATCCGGAGCCGGAGGCTTTTGTCGAGCCGTCCCCGGCGCGCGGAAAGCGTGTTGTCAAACCGGCGTTTGCCGTCGGCGGTCTCCAGGATAACGCCGCTCCCGATTCCCGGATCCGGGCTCACGGTGATCCGGCCGGCCCGGTCGGCACCGGCCGCCTGGCGGATCAGGGCGGCCACGCGCGTTTCGCCGAGGAGGGCGAGATCCTCGGGCCGGAGATGGACGTCCAGGTCGCCTCCCCCGAGGGCGGCGGCCGCTTCGCCAAGCAGCGCCTCGATCGAGGCTCGCCGGTCCGCGGGCGGCGCGCCGGCGGCCTGCCGGGCCGCCCGGGCGAGCACGGACTGAATGGCCTGGTCGGCCGCCAGCAGGCGGCGGCGGCGCTTTTCCGTCTCCCGCATCGCGCGGAGGGTCCGGATCCTGTCGCCCGCCGCCTTCTCCGCCTCCGTCTCGCGCTCGGCGCGGCGGGCCTGGCGCCGCCCGGCTGCGGCCGCGGCCAGGGCAGCCGATTCGCGCTCCGCATTTTCGAGCAACAGGCGCGCCTTTTCGGAGGC
>CAIKKV010000072.1 GCA_903828035.1 uncultured bacterium | reverse complement strand
TTCGATTTCCTTTAGGATCCTGTTCGGGCCGGACTCAGCCCGACCGACATTTGCACCTGCTGCACGAGCGTCATGGGCGGGGCGCCGGAGGCGAGGCCCGCGACGGCGGCCACCAGGGGCGGCCGGCTTGTCTTGCGGTGCGCCTCGATTTCCTTTGCCAGCCAGACCTCCGCCGGGTGAACCAGCAAGACGATCCTGCAGGACTCCTGCGCGAGCACGTGGCGGAAGGCCTGGCGCGCGGACGACTCGTCCTGGACGGGCCAGCCTCCGGCTCCGGCTAGCTGGTAGCCGAGAATCGAATCGCGATCACCGATGACGCAGAAGGGCATGCGTGATTCCTTGGGCGGATTAGAGTTGGCGAAGGAGCATCACGCCGAAGATCAGGCCGTAGATCGCGATTCCCTCGGCCAGGCCGACAAAGATCAAGGCGCGGCCCATCAGTTCGGGTTTTTCCACGATCGCGCCGAGGGCGGCCGATCCCACCTTGGCTACCGCATGACCTGCACCCAGGCAGGCCAGGCCGACGCACAGGGCGATGGCGAGGAAGTCGTAGCCCCTGGCCGTATACTTGCCGGCCGCCTCTTGCATCTCTGCGGGGGTGGCGGGCGCCGCTTGCCGGGGAGGGGCGGCGAGCTCGTCAGCGCGGCTCTCCTTCAGCCCCAGGCCCCCGATGAAAAGCCCGCCGGTGAGGAGCGCGATGTAGACGGCGATCATGCTTGTTTTCAGTGTGCGTGTGTGGGACATGTCCGGGTTTCTCCTTGGGTGTTCATGGGTTCGAGTTTAAATGGCGCGTACGGAAGACCGTCGCCCTTGAAATACTTGGCGAAGAGCTCGTAATATTCCAGGCGCGTGATCTGGATCAGGACGAGCAGCGCCTCGAGCCCGATGACGAAAAGGTTGCCGAGGACGATGATCGTCCAGGAAAGCCAGGAGCCTCCGAGAACGCCGTGAAGCATCTCGGCGATGGCATACACCGCCAGGCAGAGGGCGGCGTGACTCAGGGCGAAGGCGCCGACGCGGACGAAGGAAATGGTGTTGCTGAACAGGCTTGAAACCGTGTCCGCGGTTTCGATGGCCGCCGTGAGCCAGGCAATGGAAAGGGCGGTCGCGGGGCGGCCCTGGCGCCGGGCATACACGAGGTGCAGGGGTTCGTGCAGCAGCAGGACGAGCAGGGGAAGACCCACCACGCCCGCCCAGGCCAGGGGGGCGACGGGGTGTCCGGCGATGGCCAGGCCGCCGAGGGCCAGGGCGCCCCAGTACAAGAGGATGCCGGTCAGGCCGTTTTTATCGAACAGGGCATGGGCGTATTCGCGGGCCCGGAATCGGTTGATGATGTTGAAGAGCAGGGCGATGCTGATGCAGGCGACGCCGAACCCGATGGCGCAGGCGAACAGGGTGGTGGTTTTTTCCAGCGGCTGGAGCCAGAGCGCGGGCAGCAGGCCTTCGCGGCCGAACACGCTTCCATACGCAAAGCCGGCGAGAGTCGCGGAAGCCCCGCAGAACAGGAACAGGGGGGCGGCGACCTTCATGGATTGAAGCTTCGGGTGACGGGATCGCAGGAGCCCGAGGCCGGCCAGCAGGAGCAGCGCGCCGTGGCCCACATCGCCGAACATGATGCCGAACATGATCACGACGGTGGCCGCCACGAAGAGGGAGGGATCGATCTCCTCATATCTCGGCGTGCCATACGCCGTGACCATGGCCTGGAAGGGCTTGAGCAGCGGGTGGGAGGAGAGCTTGACGGGCACCTGGGCTCGCCCGTCCGTTCCTCCCGGGCCTGGCGCAGCCGGCGTTACGGTGACAATGGCGCTTTCGCCGGCGGCGCGGGCGATGATCCGCCTGGCATCGGTTGTCCGGTTTTCGGGAATCCATCCGGTCAGGCAGAACGACCGGAGGGTTTGGCCGAAATGCGACTGTGCGCGAAGTCCGGCGATCCGGTCCTTGAGGAGATCGCATTTCCACTGGATCAAGCGGCCGTAGCGGGTCGCCATCTGTCCCATCAGCTGACGCCGGTCATGGCGCTCCACGCTGATTTCGGCCAGCTTTTTCCGGGCGTGGGCTATTTCCTCTTCGACGGTGCCGTCGCCTTCCGGCAACTCCAGGCTCACAAAGCCGAGGGATTCCAGCAGGGATTCGATTTCAAAGCGATGTTCGCGCAGCGCCGTGATGACAAGGGGAACCGCCGCCGCGGAGCCGGGGCCGATCTGGTTTACGACGGCAAGGGGCTCCAGTTGGCTCAGCGCTTGCGGGACGGCCGCCTGGGGAAGGGTGCCCATCGCGAGATGCAGGAACCGGAGGTCCCTGAGGCTGGCCAGGGGAATGTGTCGCACGGGAAAGGGGGAGAGCGTCTTGATCCTGTTTTTCAAGGCTGCCGCGCTGTCTTTCAGGGCCTCCATGCCGGCCTGCTCGCGCGCGGCTTCCGTTGCCACGGTCGCCAGCTCCGCTTCGAAATCGGGTGGCAGGGGATCTGGCGGAGGAGAGTCCATCGGGCGGTC
>CAIKKV010000071.1 GCA_903828035.1 uncultured bacterium | reverse complement strand
GAGGGCGTCGAGGTCGAGGCCAGCCCCGGCACTTCGGCCATTTTGAGGATCGGTTTCCAGGTGTCGGACGCTTCGCGCCAGTCCGAAAGCGGGAGGATGCGGACCGGTTCGCCGAGCGCGTCGGCGAGCAGCGGGGAAAAGCCTTCGGGCGTTCCCGAGGGATCGGGCGCGGCGCGGGACGTGATGAAATCGTCGATCAGCATCAGCGGGGCGTTCGTGGGGGCGGACGGCGCCATGAACGCGGCGGGCCGGCGCGGAACGACGTAGACGAGCTGCCGGCCGGAATCATCTTCCAGCCGGTCCACGGCCAGCCGGACGGGGCGCGAGGGGAACGGCGGATGAAGGGCGGCGAAGATCCCGTTGGTCAGCACGACGCCCAGGTGGGAGAGGGACCACTCCAGGGTGTCGAAATCGGCGGCCGGGCAGGCGGCGAGGCGCGTGATGCGGGGCGAGTGCGTGGGGGGGATGCGCGTGGAGTTCAGCTCGTTGGAGCCGGCGAGCCGGGTCAGGCGCGTGGTGAGGCGCAGCTCAAGGGAGGCGGGCCAGTTGCCCTGGGTGAGGAGCGCCGGCTCCAGGATGTCGGAGCGGAACCAGGCGGTGGCCATGGGGAAGGGCACGGCCGACAGGAGGTGGCGCTTGGGAATGGCGCTTTCCCAGCTCACCACATGGGTGAGGGACGTGGTGAAGCCCAGTTCGTCGCCCAGCGCCAGCGTGATGGCGTGGGGCCCTTCGTTGGTGAAGGTGTGGGTCGCGTTGCCGTTGGTGTCGGAGGCGCCGTTTTCGAACACCCAGGTTTCGTTCATTTCATAGGGGAGCCAGTTTTCGCTGCGGTCGGTCAGCGTGAGGGGATAGAAGACGCCCGGCATGTACCGGAATCCGTAAGGCGTGTCGGTGTCCGCCTCGAATTGCGGCTGCAGGGTGCGGTCGATCCGCTCCACTTTGCGGGGAACGGCCAGCGCGGGGCCGGCGAAGGCGGAGAGCGGGATCGGCTGGTAATCCGGCGCGCCCGGGGGGCGCCATTCCAGGGTGACGTCGGTCTGCCCGTCGGGGGCGGCGGTGAGGAGCTGGACGGGGACGCAGTCAGGGCCGTTCATGATCGAATGCCCGTTCGTGAGGGGGGCCCCGTTCACGGTGCCGGCGACAATCCGGGTGCTTGTGGCGCGAAAGCCGTAGGCCCCCTCCCCGGGGCAGAGGACGTAGGTGCAGAGCTTGAGCACGGTGGCGTGCTCATCGCGGGGGAGGGACGGGGGAAAGCCGGCCGCGGGCAGGATGCGGCCCGGGCGGGTGATGGACTGCTGCATGTAGAGCAGGCGCTCGACCGTGTTGGGGGTTCCGCGGAAACGGGAGCTGATGGGCTGGATGATGACCGAGATGGGGAAGGTGGCTTTCAGATCCGGGTCCTGGTTGGCCCGGGGCACGCCGGCCGGGGCCGCATAGGCCTGGATTGAAACGGTGCGGTTGACGGGCTGGGCGAGCTGAACCAGGACGAGCGTGCGGTCGGGCGATTTGCCCAGCAGGCGCCAGGGCAGCACGTCGTTGCCGGGCGGGGGGCCCGTGATCTGGAAAGCGTCGGGCTCGAAGCCCAGGTCCTTGTGGTAGAAGGGGAGCAGGGCAACCCCGTTGGTGGCGAAGGTGCACGCGAACTGGATGCGGCAGGGATAGTTTTCATGCTCCCACCGCGGGGTTACGGCCGGGGCCGTAATGCCGGTGGCTCCGATCGCCGCCGCCAAAAGAAATATCTGCCGAAGCCTCATGGTCCGCCGCACGTGGGGGGTTGTAAATATCTAGGATAAACGCTCGAGCGCGAAAAAGCCATACAGAACATTTGCGCGTTCTGGAAGAGCGGATAAGACAGTAAAACGATTTTCACCCCTCTTTTATTATATTTTATCGTGGATTAAATGGGTTGCCACCGCTTTTCTTTAGGTCTATTATTTTAGACCTAGAATGTGAAAGGCTCCCTTAATCTGGTGCGACCCATGAAAAGACAAATTCACGCCTTTACCTTGATTGAATTGCTGGTGGTGATCGCCATCATTGGCCTTTTGGCGGGGCTTCTTTTGCCTGCTATTACAAGAGTTCGGGAAAAGGCTAGGCAAACGCATTGCGAGAACAATTTAAAGCAATTTGCAGTTGCACTGACTACCTACAGGCAAGATTTTGGGAATGAACAACTTCCAGACAAGCTTTCTGATTTAACTCCAAAATACATGAGTTCACCCAGTTCTTTTGCGTGTAAGTCGGATAAAAGCGATGGTGTTGACGGGTCAAAGCCTGCGGACATTGTGTTGGCAAAGGACCCGAATATGTTCGACGAAACCGATGATATTATACCGGGATCCAACAACAAAAAGAGCAGTTATTTTTATGAGTTTTCGGGTGCAGATTGTTCATGGCCTTATGGTTCAAGCGGCATCACTAATCTGTCTTCAGGCGCGAGTTGGAAGGAAGTCAAAACGTCGCAGATGCTAAACGGGGACAATGCAAGTGAACATCAACCCTATAGTCAGATTTTCTTCCCCATGATTCGATGTTTTCATCATTGGCGGGAACAACTTTGGGAGTACACGCCACCGGGAAGCTCTGATTCAATAAAGCAAGGTTTAACTATTAACGTATCTTATGCAGGCAATATTTTCCGTTGTGCTTTTTTGTGGGAAGTTCCGATAACGGACCCTGGAATGAAACCCGTTGATCATTTTGAACCTTAGAGTTCGGAGTCAGACACATGATAAAGTTCGGAGTGCGCAGGGGATCGCGTTTCGCGATCCTGTTCGTGGGGTTGTTGGCGGCGGCGATCGCCCCTTTCGGGTGCAAGACCACCCGGCCGGACGGGGCCCAGCCGGTCCCGGCCAAGGCCGTGGTGGCGGCCGAGGCGGCCCTGATGGTGAAGGCGCGGGCCGATCGGGATCAGGGCCGCTACAATGACGCCCTGCTGGCCCTGGCGGAGCAGGCCCGGATGAACTCGAACACCCCCGGCCTGGAAGAGCTGCGGACCTCGGTCCTGACCCGGATGGTGGCGCAGCGCGACAAGGAGTTGAAGCCGGCGATTCCCGTGCATCAGGACAAGATGATCCAGGAGGTGAAGGACAACCAGCTGGTGCCGGATTCCTACCGCACGCGGCGGGTGGTGGAAGCGCCCTCGACCGTGATCCGCACGCCCGACAACAAGGCCGAAGGCATGCTGTCCCTGCCGGTCTCGCTGTCGCTCGAAGGGGCGGACCTGAACGTGTTCATCATGGCCCTCACGCAGTCCACGGCCTCGAATGCGGCCATCAACATCATCGCCGACGACTCGATCGCCGGCGGGCAGAAGCTGACCATGAGCGTCACCAATGTGCCGCTGCGCGAGGTGCTCGATTACGCCGCCCGCAACCTGGACGTCAGCTTTTACGTCGGCGAAAGCCTGATCTGGGTGACGAAGCGCACGGCGTCCGTGGATTCCACGCCCCTGGTGACGCGCCTGTACAAGCTGCGCAAGGGCCTTTCCTCGATCGATAAGGCGGGCGACGACGGAGCCGGGATCTCGCTGCTGACGGCCATTGAAAAGTTCGTGCCGCACGATGCGGGCACCGACATCATGTTCGACCGCGACACCCATGTGCTGATCGTCAAGAACACGCGGGAGAACCTGCACCTGATCGAGGACCTGATCGAGGCGCTGGACGTGACGCCCCCGCAGGTGCTCATCGAGGCGCGCTTCATCAGCACCAGCCTGAGCGACCTGCGCGAACTGGGCGTCAACTGGAACACGCGCGCCCTGGAGTTCAAGTCCAGCGGCCACGAGAATCCGCAGGCGGTGCTCCAGCCCGGCAAGATCGTGCAGACCGGCACGGTTGCCAGCCCGACCCTCGACGCCACCCTGGCCTACCAGGGGCTGCTCTCGTCCACGATGTTTGAAGTGATCATCCAGGCCCTGGAAGAATCCGGCAAGGCGCAGACCCTCTCGGTGCCGCGCGTGACGACCTTGAACAACCAGCCCGCGCGCATCCGGATCGGCGAGGACTTCCTGTACTTTGAGAACTTCGGGCTGCAGCAGGTCCTTTCGGGCGGCAACACCACGCAAGGAAACACGTATACCTCCCAGCTGGTTCCGGAAGGCGAGCCGACGAAGGAAGAGCTGGGCATCCTGCTGGAAGTGACCCCGAGCGTGGGCGCGGACCGCCAGACGGTCACGCTGAATCTCAAGCCCGAGATCAGCGAGTTTGTCCGCTTCGAGTATTACAACGTGGGCTCGGGCGACAGCGGCAACAACAATAACAACAGCGGCAGCAGCGCGGTTTCGTCGAACGGCCTCTCCGTCCTGAAGCTTCCGATTTTCCGCCGCAGCGAGATTGAAACCAAGGTGGCGGTCCGGAGCGGCGACACGGTGGTGATGGGAGGCCTGATCACCTCCAGCCAGGATCACCAGGTGCACAAGGTGCCGATCCTGGGCTCGATCCCTTTCCTGGGCGCCCTCTTCCGGTACGACCAGAAGAGCAACGACCAGAAGAACCTCCTGATCTTTGTCACGGCCCGCATCCTGGCCGAATCCGGCGAGGAGCTGGTGCCGCTGACCCCAACCCTGACGCCGACGATCTGATATGCCCGCCCCCCTGAAACCCATAGCGCATAAGACCGTGATCGGGCTGGACGTCGGCCAGTTTGCCGTGAAGGCCGTCCGGGTCGTCAAGCGCGGCGGGGTGGCCCGGGTGACGCACCAGGAGACGCTCCGGCTGCCGCCCGGCATGGCCGGGTCGGAGACGTCGGCGATGATCCAGCGCTGGCTGGGCCAGCTGGGCTTTGGCGGCGAGCCCTGTGTCATCGGCCTGCGCGGCGTCCAGGTCCTGTTCCAGACGCTGGCGCTGCCGCCGCAGGATCCGCGGCCCGCGGAGCAGGCGGTGGCCATGGAGATTTCGCGGCTCAGCGAGATTTCCAATGAAGCCATGATGTACGGCTTTTCGCCGATCCCCTCGGAGGATACGGTCCGCCGGTTCCTGATTGCGCTGGTGCGCACGGACAAGGCGGATGAAGCGCTGGCCACGGTGCGCGGCGCCGGCGTGGATGTGGTGGACGTGGTGCCGACGCCCATTGCGGCGGCCCTGGCGCAGGCGGGCCTGCACGGGGGCGCGGGCGGGGTCACGGCGTATGCCGACATCGGCCAAAGCGGCACGGATGTGGCCATCGGCACGCCGGCGGGCATCCGCTTTGCGCGCAGCTTCGGCATCGGCGGGCAGTTCTTCACCGAGGCGCTGGCCAAGGCGCGGCGGATGACGGCCTCGCAGGCGGAGCCGGTCAAGATCGCCAGCGGGATGGACGCGCCCGAGCCCGTGCAGAAGGAAGCGTTGACCGGGGCGGCCGAGAGCTGGGCCTCGGAGCTGAAGTCATGCCTCGCCATCTACCGCAGCTTTTTCCCCGGGGCCGGCGATCAGCCGGTCCAGGTGGTGCTGTCGGGCGGGGGCAGCCACCTCAAGGGGTTCGACCGGTTCCTGGCCTACAAGCTGGCCATGGAGGTGCGTCCGCTCACCGCGCTGGCGGGCCGGGAGGAGGCGACGGACCCGGCCGTCTATGCGGTGGCGTGCGGCCTGGCCCTGGCCGGCGCGGGCCTGGGCGGAGGGCACATCAGCCTGCTGCCCTCCGACCTGCGCGAAGCGCTGATGCTCCGGCGGCAGAAGGGCTACTGGATGGGGGCGGCCGGCCTGGCGGCGCTCGTGCTGGGCATCAGCCTTTTCGGCGGCTACCGGGATTACCAGCATAAGACGCGGGCGCTGAGGGCGGACCAGGCCAGCCTGGCGCGCTGCCAGGAGCTGGCCCGGGAGATCGAGCGCACCCAGGAGGTCAACGCCCGGCTGTCGCGCATGTCGACCACCGTGCTGGTGCTCCTGCAGAACGGCCCCGTCTTCCGCGATGTCATCAGCGCCCTCGGGGAGCGGCTTCCGCCCAACTGCTGGATCACCCTGGTGGCCGACGCCAACACCTATTTTTCGACGGACAATGCGGTGAAGCCCGAGGCGCGGCGCGTGCCGCGGGGGCTCCGCGAGCTCAAGGAGGGCGAGCCGGCCGTGCTGACCGGCGAGCCCGCCTTTTCGCGGATCATCGTCGAGGGCTACACCTCCGACCCGAGCCTGGCCTCGGTGCGGAAGCTGATCGAGTCGCTGAAGGCCGAGGGGGTGATCGGCATGGCCGACCTGCTCGGCGACGACCAGCTGGTGCAGGAGAACACGGAGAAGTGGGGCCCGGCGGGCGGCCGGCGGTTTGTGATCGATATTACCCTGTGAGTGCAAGCGCATGATCGGAACCAGTTCAATTTCGGAGCGGCAGCAGATCGTCGGCATCATCCTGGCCGCCGCGCTGTTCATCGGCCTGCTGTGGTTTTTCGCCCTGCTGCCGCTGCAGCACAAGCGCGAGGCGCTGGAGCAGGAGAACCGCCGCATGCAGGAGGACCTGGCCAAGGGCAACTACCTGCTCGGCGAGATGCCCCTGGCGAACCGGAAAGTCGCCGTCCTGGACGAGGGCAAGCGGCTGGCCGACGAGTGGAAGGAATCCGCGCAGCGGCTGTCCACCTTTGAGCGGCAGAGCATCCAGGGCACGCAGGACGTCAGCAAGATCGATTTCAAGGTGGCCCTCTTCGAGGTTCGCCAGAGCCTGTCCAAGAAGGCGCAGGAGCGGGGCATCAAGCCCAACTTCGACCTGGCCATCGACGAGCTGGTGCTGAGCAACGAGGATGCGCGCAAGCGCATGCTCCAGCTGCGGGCGGTGGAGAAGCTGATGGACGCCGCCATCGAGATCAAGGTCGGGCGGGTCGAGTCCGTGGAGCCGCTGGAGCCGATCTCGCACCGGGACGAGCAGACCGGGGAGTTGTTCCTGGAGGAATATCCGGTCCGCATCCAGTATAGCGGCACGATTGAAAACGTGTACGCCTTCATCCACAAGGTGTTCCAGCCGGGGAGCGTCTTCGCCTACCGGCGCCTGAAGATCGAGAAGGAGTCGCTGCAGAATCCCGACCGCGTGCGGGCCGACGCCACGCTGAGCGCCCTGGTTTTCCTGCGATCCATCGAGGAGATGAAGGCGCCGGCGGCGAAAGCGGAAACGATCACACGGCCGATGGGCTTTTAAGGGAACCGAGGCATGACGAGCAAGTTCTGGAAATGGCTGAGCCGCGCGAACGCGCGCACCGCCCTGCTGGCGGCGGCGGTCGCGTTCATCGTGGCGGCGGCCTACTGGGTCTGGCGCGAGCTGGAGCCGGGCGAGGCGGACGCCGGCGTCAGCGCCGCGCTGACGGCTGAACGGCCCGCCATCACGAATCGCGTGCAGCTGCTGGCCTTCATCAGGAACCAGCAGGAGAACCGGGAGAAGGCGGCCAACAACCCGTTTTACCGGAAGCCGGTCTGGAAGCCCGACGGCGCCCAGCAGGGGCCCGCTGGGGGGGGGAAGAGCGCGGTTGGCCCCAAAACAACGCCCGCCGCCCCGCCGCCCCGCCCGCCCAGGGAGGTTCCCGTCCGGTATTGCGGCCGGATGACCCGGCCCGACGGATCGGTCGGGGCCCTGCTGGAGAACCAGGCGACGGCGAAGCAGAAATTTTATGCGGCTGGCGAGCTGTTCCTGAAAGCCATGGTCGAGGAGATCGGATCCGATTCGGTGCGGTTGCGCCGGCCGGATGGCGCCCCAGTGACCCTGGTGCGCGGCCAGGCGGGCAAGATGCGGGAGGATTAAATGGATCAGGGTAGCAGCCAGGGCGGACTGCGGTTTGCCTCCGAGGGGTTGATGGGCGAGCTGGGCCACCGCCTGGTGGCCGACGGCGTCATCGAAGCCAGCCAGCTTTCCGACTACCTGTCCCGGTCCACGCTGACCGGCGAGCCGCTGGACCGGCTGCTGCTGAAGGACGGCGTGGTGGCCGAGTCGGTGCTGCTGCCGCGGCTGGCCGACGTGGCGGGCATCCCCTGCGCCTCCATGTCCCAGTACAAGGTCGATCACGCCACGACCGGGCGGCTGCCCTCGCGCGCCGCCCTGAAGTACAAGGTCGTGCCGGTGGCGGCGGACACCTCCTCCGTGACGCTGGCCACCTCGGTGGCGCCCGGGCGGGAGATGGTGGACAGCCTGCGGCTGCTGCTGGGCGGGCAGATCTACTTCGTGCTCTGCCCCGAGGCCGAGGTCACGCGCAGCATCAAGCATTTCTACGGGCTGGGGGCCGAGGCGCTGGACGAGATGATCTCGAGCGCGGCGACCAACGAGATCCAGGAGACCGACCTGACCGAGGAGGGCACCGATCCGGGCGTGCTCCGGTTCGTCAACCAGCTCATCGCCGAAGCCATCCGGATGGATGCGACGGACGTCCACATCGAGCCGTTCGAAAGCCGGATGCGCGTGCGCTACCGCATCGACGGGGTGCTGCAGGTCATCCCCGTGCCCAAGGGCATCGAGAAGCTGCAGAAGGCCATCGCCTCGGCCATCAAGATCATGGCCCAGCTCAACATCGCCGAGCGGCGCAAGCCCCATGACGGCCGCATCAAGGTGCGGCTGGGGGAGAATGAGTTCGACCTGCGCGTCTCGATCCTGCCGACCCGGTACGGCGAGACGATCGACTTGCGGATCCTGAACCGCAACTCGATGTTCATCGATCTCGAGCACCTGGGGCTCAAGGGCCACCAGATTCCGATCATCGAGTCGCTCTCGGCCCTGCCGCACGGGATCGTGCTGATCACGGGGCCGACGGGGAGCGGCAAGACGACGACCCTGTACGCCACGCTGTCGCGCCTGAACAAGGAAGGCGTCAAGATCATCACGGCCGAGGATCCGATCGAATACCAGATGGACGGCATCAGCCAGATCCAGACGCACTCCCAGATTGGCCTGACCTTTTCGACCATTCTGCGCTCCATCCTGCGGCACAATCCCGACATCGTGCTGGTGGGCGAAATCCGCGACACCGAGACGGCCCAGATCGCGGTGCAGGCGGCCCTGACGGGCCATCTGGTGTTCAGCACGCTGCACACGAACGACGCGCCGAGCGCGATTGTCCGTCTGATCGACATGGGCATCGAGCCGTACCTGGTCTCGTCCTGCCTGGAGGGCGTCATCGCCCAGCGCCTGGTGCGGTCGGTCTGCACCGCGTGCCGGGAGAAGGCCGCGCCGGATCCGATGATCCTGGAGGAGATCGCCCGGACCTATCCGGGCCGGGTGAATGAAAAGACGGTGTTTTACAAGGCGAACGGCTGCGCGCTATGCAACTTCACGGGCTACCGCGGCCGCAAGGCCCTGTTTGAGATGATGGTCATCGACGACGACCTGCGCGGCATGATCGCGCACCAGGAGTCGTCGGGACAGGTCCGCCTGAAGGCCATGAAGAACGGCCTGATCACGCTGCGCCAGGACGGCTGGAGCTCGGTGCTGGACGGCATCACGACCATCGAGGAAGTGCTGCGCGTCGCCCACCGCGTCGAAGCGACGACCTACCTGGGCGCGCGAAAGGGCATGGGCCAGAACGCCTGAGGCCCGCGCCTACTCCGCCTGCCGGCGGACGCGCTTGCGCTCGAACTCCTTGAGGAGCCGCTTGCGCAGGCGGACGAACTTCGGGGTGATTTCCACGAGCTCGTCGTCGGCGATGTATTCGATGGCCTGCTCCAGGCTCATGCGCACGGAGGGGGCGATCACCAGGTTCCGGTCGCTGCCGGCGGCCCGGATATTGGTCATCATTTTGGCTTTCTGGATATTCACGGTGAGATCCGTGTCCAGGCAGTGCTCGCCGACAATCATGCCCTCGTAGCACTCCTCGCCCGGGTCGACGAACAGGAACCCGCGCGCCTGCAGGCCGTCGCAGGCAAAGGCCACGGCCTTGCCGTTGGCCATGCTGATCATGGAGCCCTTGTTGCGCTGGTTGATTTCGCCCGTGTACGGCGCGTAGTGGATGAAGCAGCTTGAGAGGATCGCCTCGCCGCAGGAGACCGTGAGCAGCTTGCTGCGCAGCCCGATGGTGCCCCGCGTGGGAATGTGGAACTCCTGCAGCGTCCGGACGCCCGTCTTGTCGACGCGCACGAGGGTTCCGCGCCGCAGGCCGACGAACTCGATGACTTTTCCCGCGTAGATCTCGGGCACATCGACCGTCAGGACCTCGATCGGCTCCTCTTTCTGGCCGTGGTTGTCCTTGAAAATCACGTGCGGCTGGGAGACCGTCATCTCGAAGCCCTCGCGGCGCATGTTCTCGATGAGGATGGACAGGTGCAGCACGCCGCGCCCGCTGACGTTGAAGGCCTCGCCGGTGGTTTCTTCCACCCGCAGGGCCACGTCGCGTTCAGCTTCCAGCAGGAGCCGCGCCCGGAGATGGCGGCTGGTCACGTATTTGCCATCGCGGCCGAAGAAGGGCGAATCGTTGATCCGGAAGATCATGGAGAGCGTAGGCTCGTCGATGTGGATGGGGGGGAGCGCCTCGGGGGTCTCCAGGTTCGCCAGCGTGTCGCCGATATCGATGTCTGAAATGCCGACCACGGCGCACAGGTCGCCGCAGCCGATGCGGTCTACGGAATTGCGGCCCAGGCCGTCAAATGTGAACAGTTGCTTGAGCTGGACGGGCTTGACGCTGCCGTTCCGCTTGATGTGGCACATGGGGGTTTTCAGGTCCAGGGAGCCCCGGAAAACGCGTCCGATGCCGGTCCGGCCGACAAAGTCGGAGTGCTGGATGGAGGTGACCTGCATCTGCACGGGGCCCTCGATGGTCCGGGGGGCGGGGATGTGCTCGAGAATGGCGTCCATCAGGGGGACGATGGAGTCGCGCGGGTCCTCCAGGGTGAGGGCCGCCCAGCCTTCGCGTCCGCTGGCGAAGAGAACGGTGAAATCGAGCTGCTTCTGGGTGGCGTCCAGTTCGACGAACAGGTCGAAGACCTTGTCATGCACGGCCTGGGGGCGGGCATCCTTCTTGTCCACCTTGTTGATGATCACCAGGCATTGCAGGCCCAGTTCGAGGGCCTTTTGCAGCACGAAGCGGGTCTGGGGCATGGGGCCGTCCGCCGCGTCCACGAGCAGCAGCGCGCCGTCGGCCATCTTGAGCACGCGCTCCACCT
>CAIKKV010000070.1 GCA_903828035.1 uncultured bacterium | reverse complement strand
GCGCCGGATGGCGCCGGATAAAATGAAAGGGCCCGTGCGCCGGATAAGAGGGAATCCCTGCTGTTTCGGCTGGTCCACCCCCCACCGTCCACCCCCCGCTTGAGTTTATGAAGCCCCACTGGACGCCCGCGCCCGACGATCCCATGCCCGAAGCTGTGGTGTAATATATCCCGCTTCCACGGTCCCGGTTCGCCACAATCGTGCAGTTGACGACCGTGCCGCCGGTCATCAAAACACCGCCACCGCCAGACCCTCCGGTGCACGTATTCGAAGCGATGAGCGAGTTCTCCACCTGGCCACCGGACATACTGATGCCCCCGCCATTTGCCCCAACCCCCCCTGTAATACCATTGCCGACAACCATACTGTTCTGGAGTTTCCCGCCGGTCATATAGACGCCCGCGCCGGAGGCGTTGGTAGACTTTGAGAAATTCCTCTTGATCACGCAATTGCTTACAATGCCATTGGCCGCCAGATAGACCCCCGCGCCCTGAAAGGCGTTGTTGGCGGTTCCGCTCCCATTATTATTGATAACGCAATTCATCATGATCGCATTCGTTATGTAGACACCGTTTCCTAAACCGGAAACTCCGTAATTATCCCGGACCACGCAGTTGGTCATCAGGCCGCCCTGCAAGTAGACGCCCACGCCCCACACCGCGCTGTTGGTGGGGGTATTGTTCGAGACGATGCAGTTGCGCACCAGGCCGGCGGTCATATAAATGCCGGCGCCCTTCTTGTCCGCCGAGGGCACCCCGCCCTTGGCAACAGTGAAGCCGTCGAGGACGGCGGACGGATTCGTGACCCTGAAAATACGGTAGTTGGTGGCCAACCCCTGCACCGTGGTAAACCCCGCGCCATTCATGGACGCCACGGTGATGCCGTTGGTGATCAGGACCTCGGCGCTGGTCGTGTAGACGCCGTTGCTGACCCAGACCGTTCCGCTGAGGCCGACTTTGTTCACCGCGTTGGTGAGCGAGGCCACCGGTTGGCTCCAATCCGCCCCCGTGTTGCTGTCCAGGCCGTTGGTGGCCACGAAAATATCGGCCTGAAGCAGGCCGGCCGTGACGACCAACCCCAGTCCCACCGCCACGCGTTTCACACGCTTCATCCAATCGTTCATAGCCCCTCCTTCTTAACAAACTGACTCGTAGACTATATTTTCACACCCCACCCGGCCGAACACAATTCAAAATTTCTCCTCTCAGGGCGCGCCGGCGCCCGCTGCCTGGAGCGCCAGGATGGCCTCGGCGACCTTCGTCCGCGACTCGAGCAGGCGGGTGAAGTCGGGGGCATAGTCATTAAGCGTCGGGAAGACGTCACGCCAGATGCCGTCGAGCACGGCCTGGGCCTGGTCCGCTTCTTTGACAAGCCCCTTCTGCCGGGCTTCCGCGATCCGGGTCCGCATCAGGTTGACGTACCAGGCGTCCTCCATGCCATCGCGGATATGCTCCCAGCGGACCGAGTCGAGGGGTTCCGAATCACACCAGCCGGGCTTGCCGGGTTTCTGCCAGCCCCCTTTTTCGGGATGGAGCGGATAGACGACCGTGTTCCAATGGGAATAGCGGTTCTGCCAGAGATCGATGCCCGTGCCCGACCCTTCCGAACCCCAGCACTGGATGCCCCACCAGGCCACGCTGTCCAGGTCCGCCTTGGCCGCCTGCCACAAGAAGCCGCGCAGCTCCGAGGGGCCCGTCTGCACGGAGGTTTTCGGGGGCGGCCCGCAATTGTACCACGAGATCTTGGCGCCCGCCTGCCGCGCCTTGCGGAAGAAGGCCTCGTCGTACTTCATGTAGAGCGGCTGCCAGAGCGCCAGCTGCCCCGCCTTCGGCTCGGCTTCCTTCCAGTCGATGCCGTTGAAGCAGGTCATAAACGGCATCCCCGCCTCTCGCGCGGCCAGGGTGAACCGGTTCCACCACAAGTCGAAGCCCCCCGGCTCGTCGCCGATCTTCAGCACGAACCGGCTGAGCCAGTTCCTTTTCTCCAGGTGTTTCCGGAACAGGGTGATCATCTCCTGCGCGTAGTAATCCTGGTAGAAGTGGCCCTCGCGCGCCGGCTGCCCCTTGAACCGGTCCGGGAAGGCCCGCTTGAACTTGCCGTAACCGTTGTCCGTCCCGTCGAGGAGCACCTGGACGTAAACCATGTAGTCGAGCGACCAGGGCTTTCCGGTCTCGTCGCAGATGCGCACCAGTTCATCCATGCGCCCCGCGTCGAGCGCCACTTTGCCGTCCTCGCTCACCTCCAGCCAGTCCATCCCGGGCGCGTTTTTCAGCCGCCCCTCGGGATCGAAATGCCAGCGGATCATGTCGAACGTCTGGAGGTGGAGCACCCGCATCCCGTGCTCGACCATGTTCTCCACCAGGTTCTTGACGTTCTTCTCGTTGACCTCGCGTCTATTGGCGGGAGGGAAGTTAACCAGGCTGGTGTAGGGCTCCCCCTTCAGCACGCCGTTGGTGGGAAGGGTGAAATCCCAGACCGTCAGGTCGATCGGGATCGTCACCTGCCGGCCGTTGGCCGAACAGGTGATCGCGCCCTGATACAGGCCCGCGGCGGCCTTTTCGGAAACGATCGTCGTCAGCCACACCCCCTGGGCCTGCCCGCAGGAAAGGCTGGTCTCCGGCCGCTCCAGCAGCGGATCGGGATAACCCGTCCACCCGTCCGCCGGCTTGGTGGGATAATAGTTAACCCACCGCAGCCACAGGGGCCCGTTCCGTTGGCGGAACGACGTGGAGAACGACTTCGCGATCGGCTTGCCCGTGGCCGCGTTGGTGAACGCCGCAAGCGTCACGTTCAGGTCCTTCAAATCCTCGAACGCCTTGATCATCACCTGTGACGACTCGTATTCACCCCTGGCGGCGTGGATCGTGATCCGGTCCAGCCCGCCCGTCCCCTCGGGCGAATAGGGGTATATCTTTGCATCCGTCCGTACCGCCTGGAACGCGAAGCCGCTCCGGGGCTCCATCCCGGACAGGCGCTTCCGGAATTCCCGGAGGGCGACCGCCGTGCCCTCGGGATCGCTGCCGGCGACCACCAGGACGGGCTGCTTGCTCAGCTCGAAATTGTCGTAGGCCAGGATGGCTCCCCTGCCCTTGCCGGGCCACTCGGCGGTGATGGAATCCTTGAGCAGGCCGATGTCGCGCACCGTGCCGCTCAGGGCCGGATTGCCGATGGCGATCACCTTGATCGCGGGCGTGGTCCACAGGACGCCCATCTTCAGCTCCCGAGCCAGGGCGGAGGCGGCCTCCTTTTCAGCCGGGGCCGACGCCCAGTCGCACTGCACCGCGAAATCGCGGTCCGCCAGGAACCGAGCCAGCAGGGCGTCCGCCTCGGGCGCCACGTAAACGTCGCCCTTGACCGCGGGCCTTTCGACCTTGCGGACGGCGATGACCGGCTCGGGAAAGACCACCGCGCCCGAGGCGTCGGCCGTTCCGATCACGCCGCCGGCGCGGTCCAGCGCCGTGATGCGCCAGGCCTCGCCCGCCGCCGCGGCCTTGACCGCCACGGGGGCGTCCGGGGAGGCGGGCGCCTCGAAGACCGTCTTACCGCGTCCGTCCGAGACGCGCAAAATACCCGCGAACAGGGGAATCAACTCGCCCTGGAGTGTACCTGTTTTGGAGTCAAGAGGAATGGTCACGACGTAGAGGGGCGTCGCGCCGCAGATGGTTTTCCCCCTGGCGCCGGTGAACGAGCCGACCACCGCGCGGGCTTCCCAGGCCTCCCCCGCCAGGAGGGAGAAGGCCTTCAGCACCGGCTCCAGGGTGGTCCCGGGGCCGTTGGAGACCCCGAGGAGCGTTTGGTCGGCCATCAGGAAAACCATGCCGTCGCCACTGGCGCGGTTGACCCAGGCGGCCCAGTT
>CAIKKV010000069.1 GCA_903828035.1 uncultured bacterium | reverse complement strand
GTCCCGGTCAGGACCTGCTTGAGCGCCTTGTCGGCCCGGCTCCACAGCGCCCGGGTCGAGCAGGAGTCGGAGCGCGAGCAGGCCTGCCCGGACGCGCAGGGCGCAACGGTCAGCCGGCCCTCCATGACCTCGAGCACGCGCGCCACGGTGAGCTGGTGGGGATCCCCGGCCAGGGAGAACCCGCCGGCCTTGCCGCGGTGGCTGTGGACGATGCCGGCGGCCTTGAGGCGGATGAGGATCTGCTCGACGTAATCGGGACTGATTCCCTCGGCCTCGGCGATGGCCTGCTTTTTGGCGGGACCCTCCTCGCGCCGCGCGGCCAGGTACACCAGCACCCGCGTCGCGTAACGCCCCTTGGTCGTGAATCCCATCATTGCCGGTTCCGTTCTTTTATGTTGATCAAGTTACTTACGTATAGTATCGTATTCAGCTTGAGACGCAAATCATTTTTTCCAGGAAAGGAAAAATAAACATGAACTGGGCCAAGGACAACTCCCTCTCCATCGGGCACACGCCGCTCGTTCAACTGCGCAAAGTCGCCGGCGCCAAGGCGCTCGTTCTGGCCAAGGTCGAAAGCCGCAACCCCGCGGGCTCCGTCAAGTGCCGCATCGGCGCCAATATGATCTGGGACGCCGAAGCCCGGGGCGTGCTCAAGCCCGGCATGGAAATCCTCGAGCCCACCAGCGGCAACACCGGCATCGCCCTCGCCTTCGTCGGCGCCACCCGGGGCTACAAGGTGACCCTCACCATGCCCGAAACCATGAGCGTGGAGCGCCGCAGGATCCTCAAGGCCTTCGGTGCCAGCATCGAGCTCACGGCCGGCGACAAGGGCATGCGCGGGGCCATCACCCGCTCCGAGGAGATGGCCGCCGCCCATCCCGGCCGCTATTTCCTCCCGCGGCAATTCGATAATCCGGCCAACCCCGAGATCCACTTCAAGACCACCGGCCCCGAGATCTGGAGCGACACCGACGGCAACGTCGACGTGCTCGTCGCCGGCGTCGGCACGGGCGGCACCATCAGCGGCATCAGCCGCTTCCTCAAGCGCGAGAAGGGCCGCCAGGTGCTCAGCGTGGCCGTGGAGCCCGCGAACAGCCCCGTCCTCACCCAGCATCTCGCCGGCCAGCCCCTGAAGCCCGGCCCCCACGCCATCCAGGGCATCGGCGCCGGCTTCATCCCCGCCGTGCTCGACCTCTCGCTCGTCGACCGGGTCGAGACGGTCGGGAACGAGGAAGCCATGGAGTTCGCCCGCCGCCTCGCCGTCGAGGAGGGCATCCTCTCGGGCATCTCGTGCGGGGCCGCGGCCGCCGTGGCCGCGCGCCTGGCCGCCCTCCCCGAGTTCGAAGGCAAGACGATCGTCGTCATCCTGCCCGATTCCGGGGAGCGTTACTTATCCACCGCCCTCTTCACGGCCTGACCCCCATGAACGATCTGATCGCCCGCATCAACGTCCTCCGGAAGGAAAAGCGCGCCGTCATCCTGGCGCACAACTACCAGCTTCCGGAGGTGCAGGACCTGGCCGACTTCACCGGCGACTCGCTGGAGCTCAGCCGCAAGGCCGCGGCCACCGACGCCCAGATCATTGTCTTCTGCGGGGTCTGGTTCATGGCCGAAACGGCCGCCATCCTCTGCCCCGGCAAGACCATCCTCATCCCGGACCGCCACGCCGGGTGCCCCATGGTGGATATGGCGCCGGCCGATGAGGTCCGGGCGTTCAAGGCCAAGCACCCCGGCGCCGTGGTGGTGACCTACGTCAACTCCAGCGCCGAGGTGAAGGCCGAAAGCGACATCTGCTGCACCTCGGCCAACGCCGTGGCGGTGGTGGAGTCGATTCCCCGCGACCGGCAGATCCTGTTCGTGCCCGACCGCAACCTGGGCTCGTATGTAGCCTCCCGCACCGGGCGCCCCCTGATCCTCTACCCCGGCTACTGCCCCACCCACGCCCGCCTCCAGTCGCAGGACGTGCACCGGATGCGCGCCGCGCACCGCGGCGCGCCGGTCCTCATTCATCCCGAATGCAATCCCGACGTGGCGGCCCTCGCAGACGCCGTGCTCTCCACCAGCGGCATGTGCCGGTTTGCCAGGGAGTCCCCGGCCAAAGAGCTGATCGTCGGGACCGAGCTCGGGCTGCTGCACCGGCTGAAACTCGAAAATCCGTCCAAGAAGTTTTT
>CAIKKV010000068.1 GCA_903828035.1 uncultured bacterium | reverse complement strand
TCGGGAAAAAACTGAACCTGACGCCGGAGCAGCAGGAGCTGATCAAGCGCCTGGTGCTCGAGCAGCGCAGCAAGATGATGGAGTTTCAGGGGAAGCTGCAGAAGGCGGCCCTGAAGCAGACCGAGGTGCTGATGGCGGATCCGCTCGACGAGGCGGCCCTGATGGCGGCGGTCGAGGAAACCAGCAAGGTGCGCACCGAGCTTGCCAAGGCGCAGATCCAGCTCCTGCTTGAAGTGCGCAAATCGCTGACGGAAGAACAGCGAAAATCCCTGCGCGAGCTGATGCTTCAGATGAAACAGCAGCCGCCGGCCACGCGGCAGGGCGAAGATCGCCGGGAAGAGCGCGTAAATCGCCCCGGCAAGGCCGGCAAGCCGGCCGAACGCGGGACCGCCCCGGCGGCGCCAGAAGCAGCTCCCGCTCCGGCGCCGTAGCCGGCAGGCGGCCTCCTGGCTTTAAGTTAACACCATCTCGCGCGACAGCTTGTCGGCCAGGGCCGGACCGTCAATGGCCCGCACCAGGGTTAAGGCGAAATCGAACGCGGTTCCCGGGCCCTGGCTTGTAATCAGCCGGCCATCCATCACCGTGCGCGCGGTTTGCCGGGGGGCGGCGGTGAGCTTATTCGCCACCGCGGGATGGCAGGTGATTTTGTGCTGAGCCGTTAGAATGCCGGCGGCCTGAAGCGCCAGCGCCGCCGCGCAGATGGCCCCGATCCATTTATCCGCCTTGGCGAAGGCCCGGATGGCGGCCAGGACGCGCGCGTCCTGGCTGAGGGCGTCCGTCCCGCCGGCTCCGCCGGGCAGGATGAGAAGGTCGTAAGAAAGCGGATCCCGTTCGCCCCAGACCAGGTCGGGCTGTACAAGAACGCCCCGGGAAGCCTTTACCAGGCCGGGCGCCAGGCCGACCGTGTCGACCCGCCAGCCCGCCCGCCGGCAGACATCCACAATAATCACCCCCTCCATCTCTTCGAAGCCGGGCGCAAACGGAACCAGCGCGGTTGTCATGATACTTTCTCCTTAAAGGCCCGGCAGCTATTCTGCCAGGTTAATTCTGCCAGCGTTTCAAGCGATTGCCACCGGCAAAGGGCCAGCTCGGCCAGGGTGTGTACAAGGTAGGCGGGTTCGTTCGGCCGGAGGGGGGGCGCCTGGCGGGGCGCCAGGTCCGGCGCGTCCGACTCCAGCAGGAGGCGGTCGGCCGGAACCTGTGAGGCGGCGGCGCGCCCTCGCCGGTTACCTTCCCGCGTCAGCGAGCCGCCGAAGGAAAACCAGCCATTTAGCCGGGCCAGTTCGGGAATCAGTTCGGCGTCTCCCGAAAAGGCATGGAAGATCAGGGCCGGGGGCAGGCGGGGTAGCGTTTTCAACAGGGCGAGCAGGGCGCCCCAGGCTTTTCGGCAGTGCAGCGAGACGGGCCGGTCCAGTTCGGCCGCGATCCGGAGATGGGAGCAAAGAATGTCCTTCTGGAGCGCGCGGTCAGGCGCGTCGAGGGCGTGGTCCAGGCCGATTTCGCCGATGACGGACTCGGGCTCGGCGAGCAGGCGGTTGCGGAGCAGCGCCTCCCATCCAGCCGGGCGGCGGTCCAGGTACCAGGGGTGGAGGCCATACGCCGGACGGATACAGGGGAAGCGCAGGGACAGGCGGGAGACTGCGGGCCAGTCGGCCTCCTCGCTCGCGCAGCAGAGCATCCGGCAGACCCCCGCCTCGCCGGCGCGGCGCATGACCGGATCGATATCGGGCGCCAGCCGGGCGTCCTGCAGATGACAATGGGTGTCGTACAATCGCATGAGGGCAGGATAGTCCGGTTTCCGGGGGATGAAAAGAACGATTGAGAAAGGGACGGCTTGCGCTAAGATAAGGGTGTCAAACGGAACAAGGAATGCGCGTCATGAAGGTCTGGATGGTTCAACATGCGGCGGGCCCGGATGTGGCCGCCAATTTGGCGGCGCTGGACGCCCGGATGGACCAGGTCGGGCCGGCCGACCTCATCGTGCTGCCCGAGGTGTTTGCCGCGCGCGGCAACGATGCCGACCTGCGGCGGGCGGCGGAGCCGCTGGACGGCCTCCAGACGGCGTGGTTGAAAGAGACGGCCCGGCGGCATCATGCCTGGGTGCTGGGCGGCAGCCTGCTGGAGAAGGACGGCGCGCGCATTCACAACACGACGGTGCTGGTGGACCGCGAGGGGTGCGTGACGGCCACCTATCGGAAGCTTCATTTGTTCGAGGCCCGCCTGGAGAACGGCAAGCTGATCCGGGAGCAGGATGTGTACGAGCCCGGGGAGCACCCGGTCATGGCCGATATCGACGGCTGGCCGTGCGGGCTTTCGATCTGTTACGACGTGCGATTTCCCGAGCTGTACCGGCTCTATGCGAAACGGGGCGCCTCGGTGCTGATGATTCCCTCCAATTTCACGCAGAACACCGGCAAGTATCACTGGGAGACGCTCGTCAAGGCGCGCGCGATTGAAAACCAGTGTTTTGTGGTGGCTCCGAACCAGTGCGGCACGAATGCCTCAACCGGAGTGGCCAGCTACGGGCATAGCCTGATCGTGGGGCCGTGGGGGGACGTGCTGGCCGAGGGCGGGGCGGAGGAGGGCGTGATGAGCGCCACGCTCGACAAGGAAGAGCTCGCGCGCGTCCGCGAGCGGATTCCGGCCCTGAAGCATCGCCGGAATTTGTCGGAGAGTTAAGGGAGGGCCGGGTTACACCCCGGCCTCAAGGGACAGGCTTGCGCATAAGGCTCGGGTAGAACCTCGCCCTCCCGAGATCGGTGTGAGCAGGGCAAAGGAATGGGTGAGAGTGGGAGGGCCGGGTTACACCCCGGCCTCATGAGAAGGGGCATGAGTTTTATACGAAAACATCCGACACATTTGCCAAATATAGAACGACACAACCAGGCGATTATCATTTTTCTGACTGTTTGCACAAAAGATCGCCGTGCCCTATTGGCGAATGAGGCGATGTGTCGTTTGCTTGTTTCGGCCTGGGAGGTGGCGGCCACGTGGTCTGTGGGTCAATACATGATCATGCCGGATCACATTCATCTGTTTTGTTCTCCAAGGGATGTGGAATCGCCGAACGTCAAAGTGTGGTCCGCTTTTTGGAAAGGGCTTGTCTCCAGAGCCATCAAAGGGTACGGCCCTGTCGCAGAAGTTTGGCGGGGCTCGGGTGGAACCTCGCCCTCCCGGGGGGAGGACATTATGGCGGATCCGTTGTGGCAGGCGCATTGCTGGGACACGCAATTGCGAAGCGTGGATCATTATGCGGAAAAATGGGAATACGTAAGGAAGAATGCGGTTCGCAAGGGGTTAACCGCAACACCGGAAGAATGGCCATTTCAAGGATGTTTAACCGAGTTGCGGTGGTAGTAACCTTGGGCTCGGGTGGAACCTCGCCCTCCCGGGGGGGAATAGGGCGAATAAGGGAGGGCCGGGTTACACCCCGGCCTCAAGGGACAGGCTTGCGCATAAGGCTCGGGTGGAACCTCGCCCTCCAGAAAAAGAAGCAGGAATCAGTCTGCCCAGCGTGTTCGCCAGACGGGAAGGAACAGCAGGTCGACGGCCTTTTGCCCGTCCTTCCGCTCGTACCTGAAACCGCGCCAGAGGAACGACACCTTGCGGAGTGAGGCGCCGTTCCGGTCGTAGGTGATGGCGGGAAAGACGTCCAGCGAAACGACGTCATGGTCGCGCTCGTAGTGAAGGAGCCGCCACAAAATCCGGGTCCTCGTGTAATCGGTTTCGGGCTTTTCCGAAACGTCCGTCTTGCGCCAGTAATCCTGCAGGAAAAAGAGCAGGCTGAACTCCTTTTCGAGCCGCCGCGTGTTTGTGTCGAGCGTGCGCGAGTAGTGCCACACGGGGAAGAAGCGGTTGTCGGCGTGATAGGCGGTTCCGGTGACGTCGCTTTTCTTGGTGTTCCGATTCCAGCGCGTCAGGGGGCGACTGCCGTTTTCGTAGGCCGCCAGATAGAGGATGTGCCACTGGCGGCCCTGGGCGGAAGAGGGGTCTCCGTTTTCCTGGCGCGCGGTGTTTTTATAACCATAAAGTGGAAACAAGCTGGATTCGGTGCGGGAGGCGTCGGCGTGATAGCGGCCCCAGGGGAGGTAGAAAAGGTCCCGGGAGCGCGTGGCGGGATCGGAGGAGTAGCAATACAGCGGAAAGAGCCAGCTGCCGCGCGTGGCCCCGGAGCGCCAGCCGAAAAGGGGCGTTGGGAAATAGGTGAAGGTGGTGTCGTCCTTCCAGCGCCCCGCGAGGAGCGTGAGAAAGTAATCGTCGCCCGCGGCGTACACGGGAAAGAGGTAGCTGCTGGAGGAGGAGCCGGGCCGCGTTGACCAGGAGCGCCCGTAGAGGCCCATCAGGAGAATCAAGTCGCGCTCGGTGGCGGAAGACGAATAGCTGGAAAGAAGCAGCGGGCAGCCGACGCTGGTCATGTCACCCTGCCGCCAGCGGGCATACGGCAGGGAGAGGAATTGGTTGTTGGCCGGGCTCCGGTAGAAGAGGGGAAGAATCCACGAATCTTCCGGCTCCTCGCCTCCGCTCAGCTTGGCCAGGCCGAGAAGCAGGTAGAGCGACGCGCTGTCCGACTTGCGATCCATCCAGGAGAGGAGCGGGGGAACGACGGAGACTCGCCGGCTGTGATCCTCCGGGCTCCACGAGGCCCACAGGGGGGAAAGGGCGATCTCGCGGGTGGCGCTTTCATAAAAGAAAGGAAACAGGTACGTGGAGCCACGCTCGTCGCCCCAGCTGAAATGGCCCAGGCCGCCCAGTGTCCAGAGATCGCTCCGCCGCTCGCTTTCCCGGTAATAGGTCAGCCCCGGCGGCAGCAGGGTGTGGCGCGTCTGGCCGGCGCCGGACCACGTGCTGAAGAGCGGCGAAAGGAACGTGTCGCCGGCGACATCGTCCCGGTGGTAGTAAAGCGGAGGGATGGCCGACCACGGCTCGCCGGTGCGGTTGTCGCGCCCCCACATGTATAAGGGGGTCAGGCTGAAGGCGCCGGCCTCATCCTGGTAACGGAACCAGAGCGGCGGCACCAGCGACCAGGAGCCGGAGGCGTCCCGGTGGCGGGAGTAGGGGAGCGAGACAAACAGCGATTCCTCCGGAGACTGCGAGCGATAGTAAAAGGGCAGCAGGTGGCTGGAAGAACTGTCGCCGGTTTGGCTGGAATGGTAGAGCCCTCCGCCGGCCCAGACGCTATGGTCGGCGCCATTCCGGTTTCCCCAGGACAGGGCGGGCACGGCATACCAGGAGCGGTCGCCGTCGGGCTCGGTCCGGCTTCCGCCGAGGAGGGTGTACCAGCGGTCCGCCTGCGTATCGCGCTGGTGGAAGCCCACCGGGAAAAGGTACGACCACTCGCGATCGGGCTCTTCATGCCAGCCGAACGGAAGCGAGACAAAGGACGAGGCGTCCGGCGCGCTTTGCTGGTAAAATAGCGGAAGCAGCAGGCGGGAGTGGCGATCGGCGTTGCCCCAGCGCCAGCCCAGCGGCCAGGCGTACCAGCCCTGATAGGCTCCGCCCCCCTGGCGCCAGTCGGCGTACAGCGGCCACAGCCGCCAGCCCTCCGTGGGGCCGTCGTGCTTACGGTTGTACAGCGGCCACAGCACGTGGAGGCTGTAGTCCTCGCGGCCGCTGTTGAAATAGAGCCATAGCGGAAAGAGGGCGTCGGCCCCCTTGTCCGCCTTGTCGAAGGGATCGTCGAAGTGCCAGTAGAGAGGGAATGCGACCGCGTAATCGTCGCCCCAATAGACGGGAAAGATCCGGTTGTCGGCATGCTTGCGGTCGAACTGGGCAAGCGGCCAGAGAACGTTGTATTCTTTTTGCGGCTCGTGCAGGCGGTAAACGGAAAACAGCGGGCGGATGGCGGCGTGCTCGTCGGTGTGTTCGAAAACCGGCCAGAGCACCGAGAGCGCCGGATTGCGATAGTAGAGGAGCGGCCAGAGGTTGACGCGGTCTTCCGCCGGGCCCGCCCTTTTCTCATATTCCCCGGTGTAGAAGGGGGTTCCCTTGAGGGGGGCGGAGGCGCAGCCCGAAAGGCCGGCCAGGACGGCGGCGGCCAGCAGAAGGGCCAGGGCGCGGGCGGGGCGGGCGGGCATGAAGGGCTCCTGCGGTTAGCGGCCGGGATCGAGCCGGAAGAGAATGTCCTTGATCTTGTTGGCGCCAAATCGTTTCCAGATATTCGCCAGCAGCGGCTTTTTCCCGGAGCGCTGCAGCTCCTGCATCCAGACGTGCTGGTCCACGTAGACGATGAGGCGCGGACCTTCGAGGCGGGCGGGGCGGGTATGGGCGGCCACGGCCTTGCCGGCCACCTCGGGCCAGACCTGGGCCAGTTCGTCGATCCAGTCAAGGCGAAGCAGCGCGATCCGGGCCAGGACCCCGTCGAGCACGCTGCCCACGGATTCGGCTTCGGGAATAAATCGTTTCTTCACCATGGGGGGAGCATATTCCGCCCGCCCCCGGCAGGCAAGTTTTCTCTGGGCGGTGCGGAGGAAAGAAGAGTATATTTTAGCCGCTTTCGCGAAAACGGAACCCGGAGACGCACTTTGACAGAAGCTTATCTTAGCCCGCCTTCCCATGTGGGGCCGCCCGAGCCCCGCCACGCCTGCTCCGCCCGGCGCTTCCAGGGCATTCCCGGAATCGAGCGCGCCGCGAACGGCCGGATGTGGGCGGCGTGGTATGGCGGCGGCGCGGGCGAAGAGCAGATGAACGTCGTGATGCTGGCGACCGCTCCGGACGCCGGCGGCCCCTGGACTCCTCCGGTGCTGGTCATCGATCCGGACGGCGACGGGCCCGTGCGGGCCTTTGATCCCTGCCTCTGGCACGACCCCGCCGGGAAGCTGTGGCTGTTCTGGGCGCAGGGGTATGCCGACCACAAGACCTCCCCGACCTGGGGCGTTTGGGCCATGACCACGGAGGATTCGGGCTCCGAGTCGCCCGCCTGGTCGGCCCCGCTTCGGCTGTGCGACGGAATCCTCATGAACAAGCCGACCGTGCTGGCGTCGGGAGAATGGCTGCTGCCCGTGGCCCGCTGGCACGTGGAGGGAAGCGCCGGCGTGGTGGCCAGCACGGATGAAGGCCGCACCTGGGAGTGGCGCGGGCGGGCCACCGTGCCGGATCCCGCCGACCGCAACTGCGACGAGCACATGCTGGTGGAGCGGCGCGACGGCAGCCTGTGGATGTGGGTGCGCACCCGCTACGGGATCGGGCAGAGCGTGTCGGCGGACAAGGGCTGGACCTGGACGCCGGTGGCGCCCTCCGCCATCGCCCACACCGCCTCGCGTTTTTTCATCCGCCGGCTGCGGTCCGGGCGCCTGCTGCTGGTCAAGCACGGCAATATCAGGGAAAACACGGGTCGCGCGCTGCTGAAGGCGTTTCTTTCGGAGGATGACGGCCGCACCTGGTCGCGCGGCCTGCTTCTCGACGGGCGGCTGGGGGTTTCGTATCCCGATGGCGTGGAGGCGGAAGGCGGCTCCCTCCTGGTCGTTTATGATTTCGATCGCTACGACTCCAAGGAGATCAACCTGGCCGCCTTTTCCGAGCAGGCCGTGCTGCGGGGCGGCCGGGCCAGGATCGTCCGGCTCAACAAGGCCGGGGGGGAGACCGTGAGGAAGCGGACGCCGGTCCGGATCCTGCGCGTCGGGGACGGCCCGCTCGTGGGCCCCGACTCCAATATCCGGCTGGGACCCAACCTGAACGGGCCCTGCCTGATCCGTGTTCCCAAATTCATTCAAAATCCCCTGGGCCGGTATTATCTCTATTTTGCGCATCACCAGGGATCCTTCATCCGGATGGCCTACTCCGATTCGCTGAAAGGGCCCTATGAAGTATACGACCCGGGCGTGCTGGATTCGGTGGCGGCGCCGTTCCGGCAGCATATCGCCTCCCCGGAGGTGATCGTCGATCCGGTGGCCCGGAAGATCCGGATGCTCTACCACGGATGCGGGCTGACGATGGCGAACAAAACGGGGCAAAGCCAGATGACCGCCTACGCGGAGTCGGCGGACGGCCTTCATTTCGAGCCGGGCGGCGGGTACCTGGCCGAACCGTATCTTCGCGTGTTCCAGAAGGATGGCTGGTGGTACGGCTTCGGCGGAGGCCTGGAGCGGCGCTTCAGCCGCAGCCGGGAATTGAACAAGCCCTTTGAGGCGGGCCCCGTGCTGGAGGTCGAGGGCGAGCCCTATGCCCCGTGTCCTCCCGGAAAATCCCTGGATCTCGCGTTCCGCATGCGGCACGTGGCGCTGCAGCTTCGCGGGGAGCACCTGGTGATCTATTACAGCAATGTGGGGGACGCGCCGGAGCGGATCAAGCGGACCGTGGTCCCGGTCTCAGGCGACTGGACCACGTGGCGCGGGGGCAAGTGCCAGGAGGTTCTCCGGCCCGAGCTGCCCTGGGAAGGGGCGGACGAACCCGTCGTGCCGTCCGTCCGCGGCGCGAAGCACCAGCCGGTGAACGAGGTGCGCGATCCCTACGTGTTCGAGGAGGCCGGGCAAAGCTGGCTGCTCTATACCGTGGCCGGCGAACAGGGCATCGCCCTGGCCAGGATTCTGGATGCGGAGGCATCGTGAGCGCGAAAGAGGCGGATATTCCCGTCACGCCGGCCATCCGCATGCTGCGGGAAAGCGGGGCGGCTTTTGAGCTGCTGACGTATACGTATATGGAGCACGGCGGAACCGCGAACGCCGCCCGGCAGCTGGGCGCGCCGGATCATGCGGTGATCAAGACCATCGTGCTGGAGACGGACGCCCGGGCGCCCCTGATCTGCCTGATGCATGGCGACCGCGAAATCTCCACCAAGCAGCTTGCCCGCGCCCTTGGCGTGAAGCACGTGGGGCCCTGCACGCCCGAAACGGCCAGCCGCCACACGGGCTATATGATCGGCGGGACCAGTCCCTTCGGCACCCGCAAGGCGCTTCCGGTTTATGTGGAGGCCACTGTTTTCGACTTGCCCGAGATCTGGATCAACGCCGGCCGCCGTGGCGTCCTGGCGCGCATGAACCCCGCGGTGCTCGAGCAGGTGAAGCCGATCCGCGTGAATGTGGCGATCGAGGAAAGGGCGGCACAATGACAAGCGCGAACATCATCCACATCACCAGCGGGGATTGCGCGGGCGCCAGCCTCGTGAAGGCGGGCCTTCCCGGAGCGGTGTTTGTCTGGCATGACATTCTTTACGAGGGGCCCCGGAATCCCGGCTGGCCCACGGCGCAGGCGCTTGAGGCGCGGGCCCGTTTCCTGGAGAAGACAACGGCCGGCGGGCTGGGCTATGGGCTTGTCCTCGATACGCTGAAGGGGCAGTACGGGAAAGTGGACTCCTTCACCGAGGGGGACCGGATCGTGCTCTGGTTCGACGCCTGCCTATTCGACATGGCCATGCTGGTCCACATCCTGGCCTGCCTGCGAATGAAAAAGGGGGCGGCCGTGGAGCTGCTGGTCATCGACGATTTCCCCGGCGTTGTCCCCTATGACGGGCTCGGGCAGCTGACCCCCGGCCAGCTGGCCGGATTGTATGAGCGGCGCCGGCCGGTGACGGACGCGCAGTTCGAGTTTGCCATCCGGGCGGACGGGGCGTTTGCGATGCAGGCGTGGGACGAGCTGGAAACAATCGGCGGGCTGGCGAATGCGGCGCTTCCCTGGGTTCCGGCCGCCGCCAAGCGATGGCTGCAGGAGCGGCCCGATCCGGAAACCGGGCTGGGCCGCCTGCAGCAGCTTGCGCTCGAGGCTGTTCAAAACGGGAACGAAACCCCCGCGGCAATTTTCAGGGCGGTTTCGGCGGCCGAAACGCATCCGCAATACTGGGGCGACACCACGCTCTGGGCGACGGTCAACGGCCTGGCGGACCGCCGCCGCGTGATCATCGAGGGCCCGGCCCCGCGGTTGCCCCAGTGGGAAGGGCAGGGCGATTTGAACCCGTTCCGGATTGTTCCGGCGCCGCCCGACCTGGCCGAGATGAGCAATCACGCCCGCGCGTTGCGCGAGCGCTACCTGGCGGACCCCCACCGGCCGGGATATCATTTTGTAGTGCCCGAAGGCGTCCATTCCATTGTGGATCCGAACGGCGCCTTGTTCTGGAAGGGCCGCTATCACCTCTGCTATATCTATCAACAGGACGGCAAACACTATTGGGGACATGTCTCCAGCGTCGACCTGGTGCACTGGCGCCATCATCCGCCGGCGCTGGGCCCGGGCGAGGGCGACGAGGGAATCTTCAGCGGCGGGGCCTTTGTCGACCGGAATGGCGTGGCGACGCTAACGTATTGGCGGCTGGGCGCGTCCGACGGCGTTGCCATCGCCACCAGCACCGATCCGAACCTGGACCGCTGGACGAAGAGCCCGCACAACCCGGTGCTGGCGTCCACCCAGCCGGGATGGGCGGAGGCGCCCTCGAGCGACGGGTCCGGCACGGTGGTCTACGGGACGGCCGATCCGTCGGCGATCTGGTCCCGCAACGGGCGCTACTACATGCTGACCGGCAATCTGCTGGTCTTGCGCGAGTTCGGGATCAAGCGGAAGCAGGAGGAGCGCCAGGGGGATACGGCCTACCTGTTTGTTTCGGATGACCTGGTTCACTGGACCTACCTGCATGAGTTCTACAAATCGGACCGCAAGTGGACCCGCCCCGACGAGGACGACATGTGCCCCGATTTTTTCGCACTTCCGGCGAGTCCGGAGGGCGGGGCCGCGAGCGAGCGGCACATGCTCCTGTTCATCAGTCACAACATGGGCTGCCAGTATTACCTCGGCTCTTACGCGAACGACCGCTTCACCCCGGACGCGCACGGCCGCATGACCTGGATCAACAGGGAGCTCAACACCCCCGAAGCCCGCCTGTCCTGGAATGACAGGGAGTTCTTCGCCCCGGAAAGTCTTCAGGACCCGCGCGGGCGGCGAATCATGTGGACGTGGGTTCTGGACACACGGACCGGCGCCGCGAAAAAGGCGAGCGGGTCGTCGGGCGAGCTCAGCCTGCCGCGCTTGTTGTGGGCGGGGGAGGACGGGGCGTTGCGGATGCGGCCGGTTCCGGAGCTTCAGCGGCTGCGGCACAATCCCCGCCGCCGGAGCAAGTTTGTGGTAGCCGCCGACACGGCGGTCGATTTGCCCGGGATGGCGGGGAGCTCGATCGAGCTGGAGATCGAGCTGGACCCGGGCGCCGCGTCGCAGTGCGCCGTGAAGGTGTGCCGGTCTCCTGGCGGAGAGGAGGAGACGGTTATCCTCTGCGATGTGGCCGGGCAGACGCTCTCGATAGACACGCGCAAATCAAGCCTTGGCGAGGGAAACAAGTCCGTGGAGGCGGCCCCCTTTTCCCTGGCGCCCGGCGAGCGGCTCCGCCTGCGCGTGTTCGTGGACAAGTCGGTTGTCGAGGTGTTCGCCAACGACCGGCAGGCGATCGTGCGGCGGATCTACCCGACGCGCCCGGACAGCCTGGGCGTTTCCCTTTGCGCGGCCGGGGGGCCGGTCGCCGTCGCCCGGATGCGGGCCTGGGACATGATGCCGAGCAATCCGTATTGAGGCGGCCGGCTAGAACTTGATTCCCCGCTTCTGAAGGAGCCGGGCGGCGTTGTCGTGCAGCACGGCGTTCAGCTTGTCCTTGTGGCCCTTGTCCGCGATGATGTCTTTCAGGACGGTCAGGCGGGCGTCAAAGTGTTCGACGGAGGCCGGCACGCCGAAACAGGTGTCCGAGCCGAACAGCACGTTCTTCCAGTTGAGGATGCAGAGCCATTCGTCTTCATGTTTCAGCGCCCAGGTGCCCTGGCCGGGGCAGGTGTCGATGTAGACGTTTTCGTGGTAGGCCGTGAGCTCGGCCGCCCGCGGGAAAAAGATCCGCCCGCCGGCGTGGGCCAGGATGAAATCGGTTTTCGGAAAGATGCGGGCCAGGGGCTCGATGTGGTAGGGGTCCGTGAAGCGCGTGGATTGCGGAAGATCGGGAACCACCACGCCCTTGCTGCACCAGCCGCAGTGGGAAAGCACGATCCATCCGCGCCGGTTGACCTCCTCGAAGATCGGGCGGAACCGCTCCTCGTCGCAATAGTAGCCGACGGTGGGCATGAGCTTGATGCCGATGAAGCCTTTGTCGCCATATTCCTCAATCAGCCGGAGCGAGCCTTCGACGTCCGGCGGATGAATGCCGATCAGGCCGGCGATCCGGTCCGGGAACTCCTTGACCAGGGGCGCGACGCCGGGCGTCATTTCACCGCCCCAGTGAGCCAGGGGCAAGGCCGCGACAACGGCTTTTTCGAGCTTCATGGTGTCCAGGTCCCGGAGGATGCTGTCGCGGGTCCACGGGCCCTTCAGGTGCATATGCGAGTCGATCATGATGGCCGGCTTTCTTTCTCGGTGTCACACGCCTCAGGCCATGTTCAGCCTGACTCATAACGTTATAATAAAGAAGGCGGCGGAGATTGACAAGCTCGGGCGAACGGAAATGATTATTCAGCGAACGGAGGGTGTGGTATTCTAAAAAAACGTCAAGGAGCGGCCGCGACATGAGCGAGAACATGACAAAAACCAGTCTGACGCCTGCCGAGGCAAGGCATCTGGTCCTGGCCAATATTGATGAGGACGAGCGTCCCGTTTCCCTCCGGGTTCTCGGGGCGTACGCCGAGGCCAGGGGAGTTAAAACAACCCTCCTTGTCATGATCAAGGAGCTGGCCAGCATCGGCCACCCCGTCGTTTTCTCCGATTCCGAAATCCGGCAGCTCGTCGACTTCCTGAACGCGGAGAAGGTGACGCACCTCGGCTTCTACCTCATGACCGCCACCCTCAAGCCCTATGCCGCCCTCGTGAAGGCGCTTCGACAAGCCGGGTATGGGGGAATCATCATGGCGGGCGGGGTCCATCCCACGCTCTGCCCCGAGGAGTCCCTCGTGGACGGCGCGGATTTTGCCGTGCAGGGGCCCGGGGAGCTGCCCCTTGAAATGATTCTGGAAGGGCGAGCCCCCGAGGCGATTCCCGGGCTGGTCTGGCGGCAGGAGGGAAAGATCCGGAAAAATGCCCAGACACCCGAACAGAAAATGGATCTCGATTCCCTGCCGTTTCCCCTGTTCCGGTTCGACCGCGACCTGATCCTGGTCAACGGCAAGCTCCGCCGGCTGACGTGGGGGCAGCACACCAAGTACTGCTCCTGGGACGGCCGCTATTACGACATGGCCACCTCGCGGGGCTGCGTGTTCCGCTGCGCCTATTGCTGCAATGTCAACGGGTCGCCCGTGCGCCGGGCGAGCGTGGACCACGTCATCGCCGAGCTGAAGGATCTGCGGAAGCGGGAGCCGCGGATCCAGGGCGTCAACATCCAGGACGACAGCTTCTTCTCCGGCTCCGACGCCTGGCTGAAGGAGTTCTGCGGCCGCATGAAGGCGGAGGTGGGGCTTCCCTTCATCGTCCGCATGTCGCCTTCCTTTGTGACGCAGGAGCGGATCGACCTGTTGAAGTCCGGCGGCATGGAATATGTCACCATGGGGCTGGAGGCCTCGGGCCGGCTGAACAAGCAGGTGTTCCAGCGGCACGAGACGCCCCAGGCTTACCTGAAAGCCGCCCGGATCATCCTGGACTCGGGCGTCTACCTGTCCACGGACATTCTCATCAACAATCCGTATGAGAAGGAAGAAGACCTTCGCGAAATCGCCCGCACGCTGAATGCCCTGCCGCGGCCGAACTGGGGCGTGGTGGGGCTGTCGCTGACGCCTTTTCCTAACACCGCGCTTTACACCCGCTGCGTGAGGGACCAGATGCTCGATCGCTTCGCGACCGACGCCTACGACTCGATGCTCGTGGCCTCGCGGCCGGGGGGCTACCTGACGCCCCGGTTCTGGCTGCTGTTGAATATGCAGATCCTTCCCCGCATTTCGCCGGCCCTGGGCGAACAGCTCATCGCCATGGGACCGGACAACCCGCAGGCGCTCCGGATGGTGGAGGGGCTTGCCGCCTATCTGCGGCGCACAAAGGCCGTGACCACCTGGCTGAGGGCCTATACGCCGTGGCTGTATTCGGCCGCCGGGTTCCTGTTGAAAGGCCTGTTCCGCCTCCGGAAGCGGCCGCGCGATTGAATTGACCACGCCGTGCTTGCGCCGTATGCTGTCGGCGAAAGGAGACATTTATGAAACAGGACAATCACATCATTTTGGGTGTTCATGTGACGGACCGCGTGAAGAAGACCCCGCATATCCAGGAGCTCTTCGCCGAGTACGGGTGCCATATCAAAACCCGGCTGGGACTTCACGAGGTTTCCACCAGCTTCTGCTCGCCGAACGGTTTGATTCTGCTCGAAATGCTCGACGAGCCCGCCGTGGCGGAGGAGCTCCAGAAGAAGCTGAACGCCATCGAGGGCGTCGAAACGCAGATGATGACGTTCCGGCATTAAAGCCGAAGGGCGGCTTCAATTTTCCGGCTGGCGGCGGGGAAGGGATAGCGGTTCAGCTCGGAAAGCTTTGCCCACACGATTTCATCCGAGCCCAGAGGCCGGGCTCGCCCGCCAAGCCGTTTGCAGATGAACGGGTGGAGGGTGACGGTGAAGTGGCTGTAGGTGTGCGTGACGGGTGGAAGCGCTTTTCCCGCTTCCACGGTCAGGCCGGTTTCCTCCCGCACTTCCCGGACGGCCGTGGCCCGCAGGGATTCTTTTCCCTGCCGCTGGCCGCCCGGGAATTCCCAAAGGCCGCCCAGGAATCCGCCGGCCTTGCGCCGGGCAATCAGGATGCGGCCCTTGGAATCGAAGACAAGGCCGATGCCGAGGGTCTCATGCCGGACCGCCCCCTTTTTCGCCTTGATGGGAAGTTCTTCCGTCCGGCCTTTCAGCCGGGCCTGGCACAGGGGGTGCAGCGGACACTCGGCGCACTTCGGGTTTCGCGGCGAGCAGACCAGCGCGCCCAGCTCCATGATGGCCTGGTTGAAGTGGGAGGGGTTTCCGCTGAGGGCGATCGGTTTTTTCAGGTAGTCAAAAAACAGGTCGCGCGTGGCGGGCTTGGAAATGTCCTCATCCGAATTGAGGAAGCGCGCAAAGACGCGCAGCACATTGCCGTCGACCACGGGAACCGCCTCGCCGAAGGCGATGCTGGCCACCGCCGCCGCCGTGTAGCGGCCGATGCCGGACAGCGCCAGCAGCCCCTCGAACGTTTCCGGAAGCCGGCCGCCGTGATCCTTGACCAGGCCTCCGGCCGCCTGGTGCAGGTGGCCGGCGCGGGAATAGTAGCCCAGTCCTTCCCACGCCTTCAGGACCTCCTGCAAAGGGGCGGCGGCCAGGGCGGCCACCGAGGGGAAGCGGGTGACGAAGCGGTTGAAATAGGGAATGACGCTCGCCACCTGGGTCTGCTGCAGCATGATTTCGCTGACCCAGACGCGATAGGGCTCGGGATTCGAGCGCCACGGCATTTCCCGGCGGTTTTGCACATACCAACCCAGCAGCGGGACGACCCAGCCGTCCTTCTGCGGAGCGGGATTATTTCCATTCCTGGTCATAGTTGAAGGAGGAGGCGGCGCTCTCGTCGGGGCGGGCCCGGGCGCAATCCATGAAGGTGGCCACGCCGGACTGTTCGGGAATGCGATAGGCCTGCTGCGCATAGAGCCGCACCACGCCCTCTTCGCGCACGATTTCGAAGTTCAGGCCCCGGCCGTCGGTGACGGCGCCCAGCATCGCCGGCGTGGCCCGCGTGGTCAGCATGGGCGGCCGGCCGAAGGTGAACACCTCCAGGGCGCCCCGGGCGCGGTCCAGCAGCGCGTTGAGGGCCACGGAGTCCAGCTCGATCCAGGCCTGCACGCGGGTCGCGCCCTGGTCGAGCAGCTCGCGCACGGCCAGGCTGTTGCAGGCGGGCAGCGGGAACGCGGTGACGATTTTCAGGCCCGTCGCCTGGCGCAGCAGGGAGAAGCCGTAGACGGAGGTGACCCGGAAGCGCTTGACGCCGCGGGCCAGGAGCACCTTCACCTGCTCCTGGATCTGGGGCAGATCGGTTTCCGTGCAGAAATCGGGCAGAATCACCTCGTCCGCGGCGATGCCGGCATTGGCTTCGGCCAGCGTTCGCGCGAGCAGGGTGGCCTTGATGGGGCTCGGGCGGCCGGGAGGCGGCTGAACGGTCAGCGTGGTGCGGTCGGGCGCGGGGAAGTAGAGGGAGGCCATCAGCCCCTCGTAGCGCGCGAGGCCCCGCCGGCCGGGCTTCAGCTGCTCGCGTTCCGGCTGCGCCTCGAGCCACTCCCAGAAGGCGCGGCGGATTTCCTTCAGCGTGGTGGCGGGGAGGAATAAGTTGCCGGTCACCTTGGCGGTGATGCGGCCCGCGCTCAGCGCCTCGGAGCGGGTGCTGGCGAACTCCTTTTCCAGCGTCTCCGGGGCCAGGGCGTGCTTCTGCGCCTCGCTGATGGCCACCGGGTAATGCCACGGCGGCAGCCCGCCGCCGGGGAGCGTGACGGTGATGCCGGCGGCGTCGGCCGCCACCTCGAGCTCGACGGCCACGCGGGCGGGCGGCAGCTTGGCCACGCGGGGAGAGAGGTCGGGCGTCGAAATGCCGACCTTGTAGACGAGCGCGTTCGGGGCCACGGGCTTGTCGCAGAAGATGGTGACGATCTGACCCTTTTCAGCGCGGTAGGTGGACTGGCCGCCCGACTCCAGCTTGGTGACCGTGAAGACGGGCCCCTCGTCGCCCGACTCGGGCTGCACGCGCACGCGCTCGTAGATGAGCAGGCGGCGGGAGAGCTCGACCGTGAAGCGGCCGTGCTCGAGTCCGGTGACGCGGCCGCAGAGCAGGCCGGAGGCGCCCAGCGTCTCGTGCTGGAGCACGGTTTCGAAGGACTCCGTCTTGGTGAAGCCCGGGGTCCACTTCCGGCCCGTGGTGGTGGCCAGCATGGAGCGGGCCTCCTTCAGGGCGTTGGCCTCGTTGGCGGGCTCGGCGTCGAGCATGAGGCGGTAGGCGGAGACGACGCTGCGGACATAATCCTCGCGGCGGAGACGGCCCTCGATCTTGAGGCTGGCGAGGCCGGCCTTCTTGAGAAAGGGGACGTAGTCGAGCAGGCAGAGGTCGCCGGGCGAGAAGAAGAAGCCGTTGCCCCGCTCGGAGAAGTACCGGCGGCGGCAGGGCTGCTTGCATTTGCCGCGGTTGCCGCTCCAGCCGCCCAGGAAGGAGGAGAAGAGGCAGCCGCCCGAGCGGCCGCAGCAGAGCGCGCCGTGGATGAAGATCTCCAGCTCGATGTCCGTGTTCTTGCGGATGGCCAGCAGCTCCTCGAAGGTGGTCTGCCGCTCCAGGATGATGCGGCTCAGGCCGATGGCCTTGGCGAAGTCCGCGCCGGCGCTGTTGTGGAGCCCCATCTGCGTGGAGCCGTGGATGGCGAGGGACGGGAAGCACTCGCGCAGCAGCCGCACCAGGCCCAGGTCCTGCACGATGACGCCGTCGGGCCCCATGTCGGCCAGGGCGGCGGCGATGTCGGCCGCCTCGTCCAGCTCGGTCTCCTTGAGCAGCGTGTTGAGCGTGACGTAGACCTTGCGGCCGTTCTTGTGGGCGTAGGCGATGAGGCGCGACATTTCGTCGGCCGTGCAGTTGTCGCCGCGCTCGCGGGCGTTGAAACGGGGCAGGCCGGCGTAGATGGCGTCGGCGCCGCAATCGAAGGCGGTCAGGCCGGCCGCGATGGTGCCGGCGGGAGCCAGCAGTTCGGGTTTGGCCAAGGCAGGGGCGGGCTGATTTTTTGAAGGAGTCATCATGTAACGGTTGATTATACCGGACCGGCGGCCTTGTTTAAAGGTAAAAGGGAGGCGAGGGGAGCGGGGGGTTTGCGTACGCATTTAAATTTGACAGCGTACGTATATTGTTGCGAATATATAACGCAGCGAAACAACGGTTGGGAGGAGGCTGCGCCATGACGGTTACGGTGTCAGGGTTAAGGCAGAATATTTATCGGTTGCTCGATCAGGTTATCGAGACCGGACAGCCCTTGTCGATCAAGCGAGGCAACCGCCTGCTGAAGATTGTGGCGGAAAAACCGGCTTCGAAATTGGGACGGTTGAGCCGGCACAACTGCATCCACGGGGACCCCGAGGAGCTTGTGCACCTGGACTGGTCCAAGGAGTGGAAGCCGTGATCCACCTCGACACCCATACGGTGGCCTGGTTGTATGCAAAGGAGCTGAACCGCTTTACCCGGGCGGCGCTTGAGAGCCTGGAGGGCAATGACTTGCTCATTTCCCCCATGGTCGCCCTCGAATTGGAATATCTCCATGAAATCGGGCGCATACGCGTCAATTCCCGTGTCATTTGCGATTCGCTGGGGAAAGCCGTTGGGCTTCGCGTTTGCGAAAACCCGTTTCCCTTGATTGCGCGCCTGGCAATGGAGCAAACCTGGACGCGGGATCCCTTTGACCGGATTATCGTGGCTCAAGCGAAATTGGCGGAGGCGCCGCTCCTGACCAAGGATGCCACGGTTAGAAAACATTATAAAAAAGCTTTTTGGGATTGAGAGCAAGAGGGTGTGGTATCTCGCTCCGTGGCGGACAGCTCATCTGGAGAGAAAATGAGACGATTATTTGGCATGCTAATGGGGCTGATTCTCGTGCTGCCGGTTTACGCCGACACGGGCGCGGTCTATTTTGCCCAGATCAGCGACACGCACCTGGGCGTCATGGACCATGAGCGCGTGCTGGAGCAGATGGTCGAGGCGGTCAACAAGTCGCCGTTTCCCCTTTCCTGCGTGGTGGTGACGGGCGATCTGGCCATGGACAATTTCGAGAAGCCGGCCATCCAGGGCGCGGCCACCTCGCTGCTCGGCCGGATCCGCGTGCCGGTTCATGTGCTGGCGGGCAATCATGATATCACCGAAAAAACCACGGCCGCGACTCTGGCGGCCTGGACGAAACGCTTCGGCCCCCTCGGCTCCACGGCGGATTACGGCGGCACGCGTTTCGTCTTCGTCTATACCGAAGGGCTGTTCAAGGGCGGGCCGGCCGGCTCGTTCGATCCGTTCGCTTTCCTGGAAAAGGAACTTAAAAAGGCGTCCGACTGTCCCGTGCTTTTGTTCCAGCACAGCCCGTGGTTCGAGGATTATTTCGACAACGTGCTGCACCCGGGCTGGCCGGACCAGGCGCGGGCGCGGTGGACGAAGCTGGTGCGCAGCGGGCCGGTGAAAGCCGTCGTCGCGGGGCACTGCCATCGCGACGAGCTGCAGTGGGAGGGCGCCGTGCCGGTGTATGTGTGCGAGCCGGCGGCGCGCTTCTGGGGCCGGCAGCCCTCGTTCCGCCTGTACTGCTGGGAAAACGGCCACCTGTCCTATCGCACGTGGTATATGAACGATGCCCCAAAAGGCGCCGAGGCGAAACGCAAGGGCGGCTGATCAATTAAATCAGTCGGTTGTGACATATAAAAACAGCTTTCGGACTTCCGTTTTAATTTGCTCTTCCGTCCAGTCCGGATGAAACGCCTTGAGACTGGCCGCTTTCAAGGCGCGCGACTGCCAATACAACGATTCGGCGACCTTCAAGCGCCGGGCCGGCGTCATCTGCCGCAGCAGATCGCTTTGAATATCGGAATGTGCGTCGACCGCTACCATGGGTTTGTATTAACAAAAAGGCGCTTCCGGGTTTGTGGGGGGATTTTTCATTGAATGAAATACCTGCCAGGCCTATTTTTCTTCGGCCTCACAGCGCCTTTGCCGTCATCCCGAGCGTAGTCGAGGGATCTCGTCCTTACCGGCTAAACCCGGAGATCCCTCGACTCCGGCCCGAAGCGGGCCTCCGCTCGGGATGACGAGTAAAAAGACTGAAATAACGCATTGACCGAAGCCATGTGGTCACTTGAACCCGTATACAATCCCCCTGTAAACCCGGAAGCGCCATTCATTTTCACCTCAAATGCCCACAGTTTCAGTCATCGAAAGCGGCGTCAAGCCGCCGCACTCCAAATAATTTGACTCGCTCGTGCTGTCGACCCCGACGAAATTGCAATGCGCCCTGAGGCCGCCTCAACTCCCAGTAATAACTTGTAGTGGATTAGCTTGAGTTGTAGGATAACCCAACATTAAAGGGAGATGAGAGATATGAGCTGGTTAAGGATGGCTGGATGGAGGCGTTTTGCTTTGCTGGGCGCCATGGCGATAGCCGTTTGGGCGAGCGTATCAACGGCCTCAGCCCAGCAGGCGGCTGCGCCGACGCAAACCCTGGCGACCGTCCGCTTGTCCGATTTCGGCTCGGTGAAACAGGGGGATTTGAAGGCCACCTTTGAAACGGCGGCGAAGGCGCTTTCGGGGACCGGCGGGATCCTGATTCTGTCGCCCGCGGAAACCAAGGCCCTGAACGTGGCCAACACCTATCAGCGCACGTTCCGCGTTCCCGCGGCGCCCGCTCCCTCCAACAAGTCATGGGGAACCGGAACCGGCTTCACCATCGTGGAGATCGGGGAGAAAGGCACGACCATTCAATTGCCGCAGATCAGCGGGCTGACCCTTGAGCGGACCCTGCGCATGGCTCCCGATGACAGCCTGCCTCATTGGACCACCGATCATATGGTCAAGATGAAGAACAACCTCATCTCCGGCTCCAACAGCTACCTGGATTGGATCACGGATCCGGTCGCCAAGGGCAAGGACGCGAAGTTCTATGTGCCCACGATCCGCGGCATTCGCCCTGGCCAGTTTCTAAACGCCCATGCCGGGCCCGGTTACGACGGCGCCGTGGACCGCCTTTATGTCAAATCAGTCGGGTACGATAGCGTCAAAAAGAGCCACTATTTTGTCGCCGATACCGAGATCGACCACAAGGCCAGGGCCATTGTCCACAACAAGAACAACGTGGGCCTTGTCTGGATGGAGCAGAATTGCAACACCGATGAGCAGACCTACGACGTGATGCTCCGCCGCAACCAGTATGCCGCCGGCGACACCTACATGTTCTTTGCCTGGTTCGACTATATGAGCGACATTCATTCGGCCGCGGGCGACGAGAACGGCACGCTGTTTGGCGGTTATGTGCACAGCCTGTTGAACAACTTCCGCGCCAAGGTTGCGAAGGCGGATTGGACCTCCAACACGGTGACTTACACGAGTGGCAACAATGACAAGACCCTGTCCAACTCGCGCCCCCTCATCAATCTCAATTCCAACAAGTGGGTGACCGGCGGCAAGGTCTGGATCGTGCCGGCCGAATCCTACTGGGATACCATCAACACCGGGATCTACTCCTGGCGCGGCACGAACTACCCGACCGGCGTCAACAGCAAGGGGCTGTCCATGGGCGGGCTGATCCGGGGCGACAAGGATTGCCCCTGGGACGAGTCCATCATCGGCCGTTTTTTCGCGCTGACCGAACCGACCGAGGCGATCCAGGACAAGCTGCTCCGCTGGTATGAGGTCACCGGTTTGAAGGCGAATGCCGACGGCACCAAGGATATCACCATCCGCCGCCTGTGGTGGGGCGCCAAGGACGCGGGAAGCCCGACTCTCTACCGCATGGAAAACTACACCTGGGATGGCCACGAGCGCCCCCTGGCGTATGCCATCGCCCCCGGAACCTTCGTGAACGATGTGTCCAAGGCTGTTCCCACCGAGGGGTTCAAGACCCAGCCGATCCTGGGCGTGACGCCGCATCCCGACGCCGGCAAGGCGTTTGACTTTGCCGCGGGGGATGAGGTCGAGCAGGCCATCGGCCCTGATCCGTTCAAGCCGATTCCCTTCAAGATGTGGATGTGGGACAAGGTGCCTGGCGCCTTCCCCTCGCCGGTGATGGACGTCGTGAACTGGGGCGTCTCCCGCTACGCGGCGCTGCATGTCCGCGGCGGCCCCAAGAGCCTGGCGCAAGTGCCTAAAACCAAGGAGCAGAAGCCGTCTTGGGAGAACATGATTGTATTCGAATCTGCTGCCGAGGTCGGACTGGATATCAAGGGCGACTTCACCAAGGCCGCCATCCTCTTTGAGCAGCCGTTCCTGGAGCAGCCGGTCAAGTGGTACTACGGCTTCGAGAGCAACAAGCCTCCGAAGGTGGCGGCCCTGACGGTCTCGCGCGATACCGGCGCCTTTCAGTTCTCGAACGGCGCCCGCTTCGAGGGTTCCGTTACGGCCGCGGGCTTATCCGCGGACGCCACCCCGGCCCGCAACCTGCGCGGCAAGAATGTGGCCGTGAAGGCCGGCGAAGCCGCCGTGACGGTGGCGTTTGCCAATCCCGAAGCGGATGCCGAGTACGCCGTCTTCATTGAACAGAATTGGATGGGCAACCGCGCCGTGACGAAAAAGACGGCTGGCGGCTTTACCGTTGAATTTGAAAAGCCGGCGCCCGCGGGGGCGGCGCTGGATTGGATGATCGTTCGCTAAATAGTAGTGGGAGAAGACCATGAAACGGCAGTTGATAATCAGTTCCCTGTGGCTGGCCACGGGTGTTGCCTTGTCGGCCTGGGCGCAAGCCCCCGCGGCCGCCAGTTCGACCGCCGCGCCGGCGGCCGGGGCCGGGCCGTTTTATTCCCTGGAGAAGTTTGGGCCGGTGGAGACCGCCAGCAACGCCCAGGACACGCTCCGCAAGGCGTCGGAAGCCGTCATGGCGACGGGCGGCGGGGTCATCGTCATTCCCGTCAATGCGGCGTCAGGCTGGACTCCCAAAAACAACAGCCAGCGGGAATTGCGCATCCCCGCGCCGCCGGAACCCACGAAATCCTGGAAATCGGGCCCCGGCGTGACGGTCTTCGATTCCCGCGGAAACACGCCGAGGCTCTTTCCGCCGCAATCCTCCGGGCTGTCGATCGAACGGGTGATGAACCTGGCGCAGGGCGATAGCCTGTCGTTCTGGGGGTATTATCCGATGCTCACGATGAAGAACACCATCCTCCGCGGATCGACCAGTTACCGGGACTGGCTGCAGGAGGCGGTCCTGCCCGGCAAGGACCAGCGGTTCTACGTGGCCACCATTCGCGGCGTTTTTCCGGGCATGTTTTTGAGCGTCGGGGAATATAACTCGGTCGAGCGTCTTTATGTGAAATCGCTGGGTTATGATCAGGCGAAGAAGAAGTGGTACTTTATGGCCGACACCCTGACGGGTCATCCCAAGGGCGATATTTTCAGCAACAAAAACCACGTCAGCATTCTCGATTTGCAGTCGAACTCCCACAACGAGAACCAGACTTTCGACGTGCGCTTGTGGCGGCACAATTACTCCCAGGGCGACAACTACCTGTTCGATGCCCGCTTCAAGTACATGGGCGATGTGCATTCCACCTCGGGGGATGAGAACGGCGTCATCTACGCCGCGTTTGTGGAGTCGTTGACGGGGATCTTCCGGGCCAAGGTGGAGCGGTGGGATCCGGTTTCGGGCGAATTGGTGTACAAGAATGCCGTCGAGAGGACCCCCGAGACGCTCGGCAGCGGCCGCCCGATCATCAACCTGAATCCGGCGAAGCTGATCACCAACGGAACGGTCATGATCGTGTCGCCCGCCTCCTTCTGGGAAATCGACATGCGGCTCTCGAACGCAACGTTCCAGGGGAAAACGTACCCGACCACGACCTGGAAAGGCGCGGCCGGGTTCAACGAGCTCCGGATGGGCGGTCTGATCCGCTTCTCCGCAGATGCGCCGATCAGCGAGGCCGTGGTGGGGCGCTACTTTGCCGTGGATGAAGAGGACGAATACGTCCCCAAAGCCAAAGCCGTCCGCCGCTGGTATCTGATCGACAGCGTGACGAAGAATGCCGATGGAACGGCCGACATGCGGATCATCCGGCACTGGTGGGGCGCGAAATCGGCCGGCGCGCCGACGCTGTACAAGCCGGAGAATTACAGCTGGGACGGGCACGAGAAACCGTTGCATTACATCGTGGCTCCGGGCGCCAATGCGTATGAGGTGTCGGAAGGCGTCGGCAACTCCAAGCGCAGCATCCGGCTGGTTCCGACCCCGTTTGCCGGCACGGCCGTGGATTTCGCGGCCAACGACGCGATCGAACAAGCCATCGGCCCGGATCCGTTCAAGCCGACCCCCTTCCGGAGCTGGCTGTGGGACAAGGTGCCCGGCGTTTTTCCGTCCTCGGTGTTCGATATTGCCAACAATGGCGTCATGCGCGACAGCGTGTTGTGGGTTCACGGCAATTCCACCGGCGACGGCGAAAAGGACCGGGCTTTCCATTATGACCGGCAGCTGGCGTGGAATAAATTGCTGCGGATTGAATCCGCGTGCAACGTGGGCCTCTGGTTCGGGGCCGATACGGAAGAGGCGGCGCTTCTGTTTACCCAGCCGCACCATATCCAGCCGATCAAATGGCATTATGCGATCCAAAGCAATGCGGCGCCGAAAGTGGCCAGCCTGACGGTTTCCCGCGAGACGGGGGAGTTCAACTTCACGGGCGGCGGCCTGAGCGTGGAGGGGTCGATCCGGACCGCCGGCCTGTCCGCCGATGCCGTTCCCGCCCGCAACTTGCGCGGCAAGGATGTTGCCGTGAAGGCGGGCGAGACGGCCGTGGCCATTGCGTTTGCGACTCCGGAAGCGGACGCGAGCTATGCGGTCTTTGTTGAGCAGAGCTGGATCGGCAACCGGGCCGTGACGAAAAAGACCGCCGGAGGCTTCACCGTCCTGTTTGAAAAGCCTGCTCCCGACGGAGCCGTTCTCGATTGGATGATCGTGCGGTAATGAGCATCCGTCGGCGGAACTGTTTCAGAAGTCTGGCGCTCGGTCTGGTGGTGTCGGGTTTTCCCGCCCGCGCAACCGAGTCGCTCGTCTGTTTCCCGTTCCCCGGGGAACGGCTCGATGGCGGCCAGTTCCGCAGCGACACCGGTTTCGAGATCTGGGACTGGAATGAAGACGGCAAGCCGGATATTTTCGTTTACGATTCCGGCTCCACGGGAAAGGGCTTTTCGTACCTGAACGAAGGCACCCGCGCCGACCCCCGGTTCAGCCACGGGCTTACGCAGCCGTTCAACAGCACGGAAACCACGCCCCAGACGATCGAGCATGTGCAGTCGCGCGCCTACGGCGATCTGAATCACGACGGGCTGACCGACGTCATTTTCTTCGACGGCCAGCTGCGCTATTGTCCCAACACCGGCACGGCGCATGCCCCGTTCTGGTGGGCCCTGTGGCCCCACTCGCCCGACTATTTCCCCGGGTCGCCGTCCGTGATCCGCGAGAACGCCCGCTTCTCAACGGGTCCTGAAAGCATGTATTGGAACAAGGGAATTTTCGCCCGGCAGGTGCTGACCCTGACCGTCGCCGACTGGGATGGCGACGGCCTGCAGGACGTGCTGATTTGCCGGACGCGCGACGAAGCCCCGGGCGTCAGGCCGCTGGGGGTGCCGGAGCAATGGACGCCCTGGGGCCGGACCGCCACGAGGATGCCGGCGGACGGCGGCGCGCCCGCGCCCGATCTCGCTTTCCTGGCCCCGCTGAAAGAGCCGCCCGCCCGCGGCCTGTTTTTCTACCGGAACGCCGGCACGCCGTCCGCCCCTTTTTTCGATAAAGGCGTGGAGATTCTCACGCCCGACGGGCAATCCATCGCGGCGCCCAATCCCGCGGTCGCCGATGTGGACGGCGACGGCGTTCCCGACCTGGTCAGCACCGAGGCGCCCATTCGCTGCAATGCCTTCCGGGTGGATTGGCCCACGCGGGAGAGTGTGGTCTGGTTCCGCCGGGCCGCGAAGGGGGACGTGGACCAACTCCGGCCCCCGCTTCCCCTGAAGAATCCGCACGGTCCGATTCCGGCCGGCACGATGGCGCGATTCGCCGACTTCCGCGGCAACGGCGCGCAGGATCTATTCGTCATGGACAGCGGGCTAAAGGGCACGATCCGCTGGTATCCGCGAGTGATCGCGCCAGGACGGCCTCCCGTGTTTTTGCCCGCAACCGTTCTGCACGGCCAGGATTTCATCCGCTTCGAGTTCATGGTTCAGCCGCTGATCGTGGATTGGTTCAAGCCCGGCTCGCGCGACCTGATCATCCAGGGCGAAACCGATCATCATTGCAAGTGGGGCCTGCGGCGTACGGCCCTGTACCGCAATGTCTCGAAGAGCCCCGGCGAGCGGCGTTATGAGATGGCGGGCTGGTTCACCTTCAACGGCGACCCCGCCATGGCGCCCGTGCGGGAGGAGGAGCGGCAATACGAAGTTTATGGGTCGTCGGTCAGCGTTCTTCCCGAGGATGGCTCCGGCCGGAAGCGGCTGATGATGAGCGTGGGCGGCAAGGTGTATTTCTTTTCCGACCTGGCCCCGGACGGCCTGACGTTCCGCTCGATGAAGCCGATCAACATTCCTCAGACGCGAAACCGCCACACGGGCTGGCAGGAGATCCCCGTCACGGTGCCCTTTGCCATCAAGGCCATTCGCGTCAACAACGACCGGAACGGCATGGGGAATATGAGGGACAGCCTGTTGCATATCGCGCGCTTCGAGGCGTTGAGGGATGGAAAAAATCTGGCGACCTCCAATCGCGTGACGGTCTTCACGCCTGGATCGGAGGAGGCCAAGGGCAAGCAGATGATCGAACGCCCCTTGAACATGCTGAACCCGGACAACGCCAACACGTCCAACGCGTTCATGGCCACCTCGTTCGGATTTTATAAGTTCGCCGCCGAGATCGCCTGGGCGGAACCGGTCAAGCTGGACACGATCCGGTTCCTTTTTTCCAACCGCGACAGCCGCTGGAATGCCTGTTTCGTTCCGTTTTACTGGCAGGGCAAGCTCTATCGCATGGGCATGGAGGAGGATGAGAACTAGAACCAGTATTTCGTGGACGTGTCGCCGGACGGCCAGACGTGGACCAACCTGGTCAACCGGATGGAAACGGAGATGCTGACCGCGCATCCGGTCATGGTGGACTGGAACCAGGACGGCAAAATCGACATGGTGCTGGGCAGCACCTCGTCAAAGGGGATCTGGCCGTTCAAAAAGAAATACCGGTTGTTTATCAATAAAGGGACAAACGACGATCCCGTATACGCCGATCCGATCATGGCCGCCGATGCGGACGGCAAGCCGATCGAGATCCCGG
>CAIKKV010000067.1 GCA_903828035.1 uncultured bacterium | reverse complement strand
CGCGGAAATAGCGTGGCGGGAGCGGTTCAACCACGACGAGGCGTCCGCGATCCAGCACGCCATGAACCTGAAGCTTCAGGATGAGGCTGCGTTCTTTGCCGAGTACCAGAACGAACCGCTCCCGGAAAAGAGCATCGAGGACGAGGGACTCCTCTCATCCGACCAGATCGCCTCCAAACTGAACGGCATGCGGCGCGGCGAGATCCCGGTCGGCGTGACGCACCTGACGATGTTCATCGACGTCCAGGGAAAGCTCCTTTTCTGGACTGTCGCCGCGTTCGAGGAAGACTTCACCGGCTACGTTGTGGACTACGGCGCTTACCCCGACCAGCGGCGCGCCTACTTCACACTCCGAGACGCGCAGCGCACGCTTCAATCGATGGCGAAGGGTACCGGGCTGGAAGGCGCGATCTACGCCGGGCTGGAACAACTCACGGGTGACTACCTGAACCGCGAATGGCGGCGCGATGACGGGGCGATGATGCGGGTTGACCGTTGTCTCGTCGACGCCAACTGGGGGACGTCCACGGACGTGGTCTACCAGTTCTGCCGCCAGAGCCCGCACGCGACCGTGTTGCTCCCCAGCCACGGCCGGTTCGTAGGAGCGGCCAGCATGCCGTTCGCCGAGTACAAGCGCAGGCGCGGCGACCGCGTCGGGCTCAACTGGCGCATCCCGAACGTCCAGGGCAAGCGGGCGGTCCGTCATGCGATCTTCGACTCGAACTTCTGGAAGAGTTTCATCCACGCCCGACTCTCGGTTCCGATGGGAGACCGGTGGTGCCTCTCGCTCTTCGGACGGGACGCCGAAGCGCACCGACTCCTGTCCGAGCATCTCACGGCCGAGTATCGGGTGCGGACCGAGGGGCGCGGGAGGGTTGTCGACGAGTGGCGCATGCGGCCCGAGGCGCAGGACAACCACTGGCTCGACGGCCTGGTCGGATGCGCCGTGGCCGCCTCGATCCAGGGTGCGATCCTACCGGGCACGGACGCCAAGGCCGCGTCCAAGTCGGGCCCGATGAAACTCTCGGCGATGCAGAAAGGCAGGAAGAGATGACGAATACGACGTCCAAGTCGGTATTGGCCGATAAAGAGAAGCGTGGAATCGAATGTCCATCCTGCGGGTGCAGGCAGTTCCGCGTGCTCTACACCCGTCGGTCTATCGGAAAGCGCATCCTGCGTCGCCGGGAGTGCCGGAACTGCGAGCGCCGGGTGACGACGTATGAGACGGCAACTAATTGATGTCAGAGGCCGTATTTCTGACGGAACTGTTTGATCCAGTCGGCATGCCGTCCCGTATCCTCAATGTGTTGGGTCAGAGTCTGCATGCTCAGCGACGCAATCCGCCCACGCACGACATCGGGAACGAACTGCATCAGGAATGGCATGATGCCGCCGGAAACGGCACCTGAGCCACAGTGGAAAACCGGGCTCCGCTCGTCATGGAGAAGAACGAAAATCCCCCCGTACTCAAGCGCAAAAAGAAGTTCCCGGAAGAACTGGTAGTTTAATGCGAGAGCACATTGCCGCTCGTCCTTCATCGTCTCTGCAATCCCGTGCTTTTCGGCCAGCGTCCAGTAGCGGCGACCGATATGATGCAGAAAACATCCGGTCTTCGCTGGCAAAGGATTCCTGCCAGCGCAGTCGCCTGTTTGGAGAACGGTACAGCCACCGAACTCGGCCTCCATCATCTTGGATTCGATGAACACGAACGGGCGGCCTGCTTTGTCGCGGAGGGCGATGTCGATGGAAGTGGGCTGCCCCGAATCCTCATTGAACACGGCACGGTCCTCAAACTCGAACACAGCGTCTTCCAGTTCCTTGTCGCATGGCACCCCGACCGACCGAAGCGCGGCCAGAAGCGGCGCATAGTCGTGGCGCACGATGAGCGGCCCGACCAGATTGAATGCCATCGCCTGACTGCTCAGACCGTGGTGTAAATATTTATGAAGGGGGAACGGTGTCCCGTCGCTCTCGCATGACGCCTTGTGTCGCCGGATGTAGTCGGCCACCTCAGGCAATATGAGATTGCTGGACCAGTTCTCCCACTTGTCCAGGATGAATGAATATTTCGGATCGCGTGGAAGGTTCTTGTCGTCAAACCATCGCGTCGCCGTCTCTCGCATTTTCCGCTGATAGGCGTAGTACCGGGGGAACGGCCACGACTTTGCAAGCCTTCGACTACTTGGCCCAATTGTCTCTTCGTTCATTCGAGAACAATATGGCTTCAGCAATAATAGATCAAGTGTTCTACCCGTAGAACTCGTCTTTAAATATTTCCTTTTTCTCCCGTCACCTTTGATTTTCGCGGGGTATGTATCCCGTAGACGGCCAATGGTCGGCCGCCTCTGGGAGATGCCATGGCCGAAGAACTCGACAACAAGATCCGCGACAACGCCTCTGGCCCCAAGCGGGCCAAGGGCGATTCCGTCGAGATGGAGCAGCACGGGCTGACCGACCAGATCGCGGCCGACCGGTATCTCGCATCCAAGAAGGCGGCCAAGGCCAAGGGGCTGGGCCTTCGCGTCTCGAAACTCGTTCCCTCTGGAGCCCCGTAATGACGTCGCTTGCCGAAGCCAAGCCGAGAACGCCGGTCCGCCTGGGCGGGTTCCAAAGACCCGTCCTGCGGCGCGCGGACGTTCGCGCCCTGGCGCGACGGCGGGTCCGGGCGGGGTTCGACTCCGCCGAGACCACCGACAATAATCGCCGCCACTGGGCGCATGCCGACGCCCTCTCGGCCGATGCGGCCGCCAGCCCGGAAGTTCGGCGCACGCTCCGCAATCGGGCCCGCTACGAGGTCGCGAACAACTCCTACGCCCGGGGCATCGTCCTCACCCTGGCCAACGACGCGGTCGGCACCGGCCCCCGGCTCCAGATGCTCGCCGCCGATCCTGCACTGAACCGGGACGTCGAGACCGCGTTCCACGGCTGGTCACAGGCCATAGGGCTCCCCCAGAAACTCCGCACCATGCGCATGGCGCGATCCCAGGATGGCGAGTCGTTCGGTTTTCTTGCCTTCAACCCCGCCGTCGAGCACGACGTGCAGATCGACCTGTTGCTCGTGGAAGCTGACCAGGTCGCGAGCCCGCTCCGGCACGCGCGGGACGAGAACGAGATTGACGGCGTCGTCCTGGACGACTTCGGGAATCCCATCGCCTACCGGGTCATGAAGGACCACCCAGGCGGCGCGTATCGCATGGGGTTCGAGGACTTCACCGTCATCCCGGCCCCATCCATGATTCACGCCTTTCGCCAAGACCGGCCCGGCCAGCACCGGGGCATCCCGGAGATCACGCCCGCGCTCCCGCTCTTCGCGCAACTCCGGCGCTTCACGCTGGCCGTCCTGTCTGCGGCCGAGTCGGCGGCCAACTTCGCGGGCATCCTCTACACAGACGCTCCGGCCAACGGCGAGGCGGACTCTGTCGAGCCCATGGATCTCATCGAACTCGAGCGGAACATGCTCCTCACCATGCCGGGCGGATGGAAGATGAGCCAGGTCGAGCCCATGCAACCGGCCACCACATACGCCGAGTTCAAGAAGGAACTCCTCAACGAGATCGCCCGGTGCCTGAACATGCCCTTCAACATCGCGGCGGGCAACTCCTCGGGCTACAACTATGCCTCCGGCCGCCTGGACCACCAGACCTATTTCAAGTCCATCCGCGTCGATCAGGCCTTCATGG
>CAIKKV010000066.1 GCA_903828035.1 uncultured bacterium | reverse complement strand
GACGGTGACGCTGGCGGCCGCCGAAGACAATGCGGATAACATGGCCGGCATCGCGGTGTTTGCCATCACGGCCGCGGGGATCGACAGCGCCAAGGTCGGCGCCACGGAGGCGGATGACGACTATACGCTTACCGTGACGGCGACCAATGGAACGGTGGCGATAGGCTTGAACGACAAGCCGCCTCGTCAGACGCTCTATGATCATGGCACGGTGGTGACGCTGACGGCCACGCCGGACGAGAGCTATTTGTTTGGCGAGTGGATGGTTGATGCGACGGGCAGCGACAATCCGCTGGAGCTGACGATGGACGGCGACAAGGCCATGACGGCGTGGTTCGTGCCCGTGGCGCCGAAGGCGCTGCCGCCGCGTAAGATTGCCAAGAAAAACTTCACGGCCCGGTGGCAGTGGGTTGAGGGAGGCGCGCCGGAAGGCGAGTTGAACGTGGCGCGGGATGCCGGCTTCACGGCGCCGGTGCCGGGCTATGAGGCGCTCTATGTGTGCAACATCACGGAGTGCAGTGTGAGCAATCTGGTGGCGAACCGGGACTACTGGTATCGCGTGCGGCGCCTCACGGCGCTGAGCGGGGAGAGCGTCTGGTCGAAGGCCGTGAAGGTGCGTACGGGCCTGGGGATGCCGGTGTTCACCTCGCTGCTGTTCGATTCGCCGGTCGGCAAGGCCGCCACGCAGGAGTTTGCGCTGACGAACCTGATCAGCGGCACGGGCCTGTTTACGGTGAAGTCGTCCGACACGAACAACGTGGATGTGCGGCTGACGTCCGGGTCGCTGCTGCTGCATTATGGCTGGAAAGGCGCCGGGGAGTCGGCCCGCGTCACGATGACGCTGAAGCATCCGGACACGGGCTATAAGGCGTCTTACGAGTTCGAGCTGGGCCAGGCGTCGGGCGAGGTGGCCGTGGTCTCCGTTGGCGCGCTGACTCCGTTGGGCAAGCGCCTGGTGCAGGAGGTGACGCTGGAGAACCGGACGGGCGGGCTGGTGTACGGCGTGCGGCTGCGGGTGAACGGCTTGAGTAAGGCCGCCTGGCTGATCAACCGGAGCGGGATGGGGCCGGACACGGAGGACCCGATCCTGGAGTTCCCCTGCCTGTGGCCGGCGGGCTCGCAAGCGGTGTTCCGGGTGGTCTACCATGCGGACTTTGCCACGCAGGGCAAGCGAGGCGGTGTTGAGTATGTGGGGCGCGCCATTATGCCGCCGCTGGGCGGAGCCGAGCCCCTGTCGTTCGGCCTGCCGATTTCGACCAGCGCGGCCTACGAGAGTGGGGACCTGAGGCTGCTGGGCTTGCCGGTTCTCGGCAACCGGCTGTATACGGTCGGCTACTCGGACGATGCCGGCGTCAACTGGAACACGAATGCCCCGGCCATCCGCGCCACGGCCAACTATCTGATGTGGCTCGACCTCGAGGCCGCCAGCAACCGCGTGTACGAGGTGATGGACGCTGGCAAAAAGCGGTACGATTAATCTGTTTACAGGTAGCGGCCAGACTGCCCTGAGCGCGGTCGAAGGGGCTCTTGGCCGCCGCCACGGAAAAAAGAAATCAATTATAGGGCGTGAGTAGTAACTGCGAAACACGCTAAGGTCGCGAAACTAATTCGGATCCGGCCTTCACCTCGCTGCTGATCGATACGCCGGTGGGCAAGGGCGCCACGCAGGAGTTTGCGCTGACGGACCTGGTGAGAGGGGCGGGCGAGCTGTCGGCGAAGTCGACCGACACGAACAACGTGGATGTGCTGCTGACCACAAACTCCCTCTATCTGTCCTACTTCTGGAAGGGCTCGGATCCGACCGCCCGCGTCACGCTGTCGCTGACGGAGCCGGTGACCGGATACAAGGCGGCCTGTCAGGTTGAGCTCAGCGCGGCTCCTGGCGAGGTGGCCGTGGTTGCAACGGGGGCTTAGATAAGCGCCGGCGGAAACCGGATTGCGCAGGAAGTCACGCTTGAGAACCGGACCGGCGGGACGGTGTGCGGCGTGCGGCTGAGGCCGGACGGCCTGGACAATCCGGCCTGGCTGAAGAATCAAACCGGGTGTGGGTTGAACACGGGCGAGCCCTACCGGAGGTTCCCTGCGTCTTGCCGGCGGGGGCGCAACTGGTTGTTCGCGTGCTGTACCATTCGGATTACGCGAAACAGGCCCGGAAGCGTCCCGTGGAGTACCGGGCGGCCGCCATCATGGCGCCGCTGAACGAGCTTCAGCCCGAGCTGTTCGGCCTGCCGATTTCGACCAGCGCGGCCTACGAGAGTGGGGACCTGAGGCTGCTCGGCTTGCCGGTTATCGGCAACGGTCTGTATACAATTGGCTACTCGGACGATGCCGGCGCCAGCTGGACCACGAATGCCCCGGCCATCCGGGCCACGGCCAACTATTTGATGTGGCTGGATCTGGAGACTGTCGCTGGCCGCCTTTACCAGGTTTTGGATGCGGGCAGATAACCCGCCCGAGCCGACTCCCGGGCTCGGATCTCTTGGGTGGCGGTCGTGCCGGGGCATCGATAAATGAAAACCGCTCGGTCAACATTTTGTCGCTTGAGCGACAAAAGCGCCCTTTCACACATTCTCGGACGCTTCGGACGCTCTATTCTAACACCTTACGCGTAGAAAAAGGGTCTCGTGTAATGTATAAGGATTGATCAACAACCGTCCGAACCGTCCGTGGATTGAGACCAATGGATTTTAGTTGTCAGCCCGCCCAACAAGTATGACTATTGATCCATTCAGCACGAATTACAAAGGAACATTATGCCCAACGTCATGCAGGTTCTGCGTACCGAGATTACCCGTCTCGCTCGCAAGGAAGTCAAGGGAGCCGTATCCAAGGTCCACAAGCCTACAGTTCAGCTGAAGCACGATGTGGCCGAGCTGAAGCGTACCGTGTCGGCATTGCTGAAGGCCAATAAGATCATCCAGGGCGTCCTGGAGCAGATAGTTGCCGCAAGGCCCGTAGAAGCCCCAGAACAGGCCGAGAAGGCTCGTCTGACGGGGAAGGGTGTCAGGGGCCTGCGCCGCAAGCTCAGGCTGTCCCAGGCCGATTTTGGCCGTCTGGTAGGCGTTAGCAGCCAGACCGTCATCAATATGGAAAAGAAAAGCGGGCCCTTGGCTGTTCGTAAGGTGACAAAAGCGGCGATTCTGGGGATCCGTGGGATCGGCGCACGGGAAGCCAAGGCCAAGCTGGAGGTGCCACAGGCGGTTAGGGATAAGAAAGCATGAAGTTCGGGTTCAGAATGCCGTCGCTCACCAGG
>CAIKKV010000065.1 GCA_903828035.1 uncultured bacterium | reverse complement strand
GGCTCGATGTAGGTCCGGTCCGCGAACTCGGGATCGGTCATGATCGTCGCCGGGTTCGAGTTCACGAGCACGATCTCGTAGCCCTCTTCGCGCAGCGACTTGCAGGCCTGCACGCCCGAATAGTCGAACTCGCAGGCCTGGCCGATGACGATCGGCCCCGAGCCGATCAGCATGATTTTCTTGATGTCCGTCCGCTTTGGCATCTCGCCCTTCCCCCCGTCGCTCCGTTACGCCTGACCCGGCCGCGCCCGCACCGCCGCCGCCACGAACCCGCTGAAGAGCGGGTGGGCCTTGAGCGGCGTGGACTGGAACTCCGGATGGAACTGGCAGGCCACGAACCACGGATGGCCCTTCAGCTCGACCAGCTCCACCAGCTCCCCATCCGGGGACAACCCGCTGAAGACCAGGCCCTCCCGGGCCATGACCTCGCGGTAGGCGTTGTTAAACTCATAGCGGTGGCGGTGGCGCTCGCTGACCGAGGCGCCCGCGTACGCGGCCCGGGCGTGCGTTCCATCCTTCAGCGCGCAGGGATAGGCCCCCAGCCGCATCGTGCCGCCCTTCGCCCGCACCGTCTTCTGGCTCTCCATGAGGTGGATCACCGGGTGCGCCGTCTGCTCCTCGAACTCCGTGCTGTTGGCGCCGGCCAGGCCGCAGACGTTCCGCGCGAACTCCATGACCGCGCACTGCATGCCCAGGCAGATGCCGAAGAAGGGAATCTTCCGCTCGCGCGCGTAGCGCACGGCGGCGATCTTGCCCTCCACCCCGCGCCCGCCGAATCCGCCCGGCACCAGGATGCCGGCCACGCCCGTGAGCATCGCCTCGGCCCCGCGGGCCTCGATCTCCTCGGACTCCACCATCCGCACGTTGACCTTGACGCCGTTCGCCCCGCCGGCGTGGGTCAGGGCCTCGTAAATGCTCTTGTACGCGTCGCGCAGGGTGATGTATTTGCCCACGACCGCGACCTCCACCTCGCCGTGCGGCGGATGGATCAGCGTCTCCACCATGGCGCGCCAGTCGGTGATGTCGATCTTGTTGACGTGCAGCCCCAGCAGCTCCAGGACGTACACGTCCAGCTCCTGCCGGTTCAGGTCGAGCGGCACCTCGTAAATCGTGTGGGCGACGTCCTTCTCCTCGATCACCAGCTCCTCGCTGACGTTGCAGAACAGCGCCAGCTTGTCGCGGTGCTCCTTCTGCATCGAGTGCTCGCAGCGGCAGATCAGGATGTCGGGCACCAGGCCGAGGCCCTGCATGATCGTCACTGACTGCTGGGAGGGCTTCGTCTTCATCTCGCCCGCCGCCTTGATGTACGGCACCAGCGTGACGTGGACAAAGAGGCCGTTCTGCCGCCCGATCTCATGCCGGAACTGGCGGATCGCCTCGAGGAAGGGGTGGGACTCGATGTCGCCCACCGTGCCGCCGATCTCGGTGATCACGATGTCCGTGTCGGGGCCGGCCGCCGAGCGGATCGCGGCCTTGATCTCGTCGGTCACGTGGGGAATCACCTGGACCGTCTTGCCCAGGTAGCCACCCTCGCGCTCGCGCGCGATCACGGCGCTGTAGATCCGGCCCGTCGTGTAATTGCTGGTCCGCCCGCAGGGCTCGCCCGTGAAGCGCTCGTAATGGCCCAGGTCGAGGTCCGTTTCGGCCCCGTCCTCGGTCACGTACACCTCGCCGTGCTGGTAGGGCGACATGGTTCCGGGATCCACGTTGATGTAGGGATCCATCTTCTGCAGCTTCACCTTGTAGCCGCGCCGGGTCAGCAGAAGGGCGAGGGACGCCGCCGTCAGCCCTTTCCCCAGGGAGGAGACGACGCCGCCGGTGACAAAGATATGCCTGGTCTTCTCTTTCATCGCGCCTCCTAATCCCGCTCCAACGCTTTTTTGCCGCTGCTGGCCTCGCCGGGAATCGGATAATCCCCCGTGAAGCAGGCGGTGCAGAAATCGGCCGGATTCGAGAACGGGGACAGAAGCCCCTCCACGCTCAGGTAGCCCAGCGAGGTCGCGCCCAGGTAGGCGCGGATCTCCTCGACCGACTTGTGGCCCGCGATCAGCTCCTCGCGGGTCGGGAAATCGATTCCGAAAAAGCAGGGGTTGACCGTGGGCGGGCACGAGATGCGCATGTGCACCTCCTTCGCCCCGGCCGCCTTCAGCATGTCGACGCGCCGCTTGGCCGTCGTGCCGCGCACGATCGAGTCGTCCACCACGATCACCCGCTTGCCGCGCACCACCTCGGTCAGCACGGCCAGCTTCAGGTCCACGCTTTCGCCGCGCTGCCCCGCCTCGGGCATGATGAACGTGCGGCCGACGTAGTGGTTGCGAATGAACCCGTAGTCCAGCGGAATGCCGCTGCCGCGCGAATAGCCGAGCGCCGCCGAGTTGCCGCTGTCCGGCACGGCGATCACGACATCCGCCGCCACGGGGTGCTCCTTGGCCAGCTGCTTGCCGTACTGGAGCCGGACGTCGTGCACGCTGCAGCCGAACACGCGGCTGTCGGGCCGCGCGAAGTAGACGAGCTCGAACACGCACTGCGAGCGCCGCGGGCACGCTTCGCAGAAGGCGTGCGCGCGCATGCCCGTCTCGTCCACGATCACCACCTCGCCGGGCTGCACGTCCCGCAGGTAGGTGCCGCCGACCTGCGCGATGGCGCACGTCTCGCTGGCGAACAGCCAGGCCTCGCCCAGCCGCCCGATCGCCAGCGGCCGGAAGCCCCAGGGATCGCGCGCCGCCATGACCGAGTGCGGGGTCATGAGCAGGAAGGAGAAGGCGCCCCGCAGCTCGGACAGCGCGCGCGACACGCGCTTGGGCCGGTTGCGGAACAGGGGGTCGGCCAGCAGGTGGATCAGCACCTCGCTGTCCGTGCTGGTCTGGAAGATGGAGCCGGCCTCCTGGTACATCCGCCGGAGATTTTCCGCGTTGACCAGGTTCCCGTTGTGCGCCACCGCCCACAGGCCGTCCACGCACTCGGCCACCAGCGGCTGCACATTCTGGATGCGCGAGGAGCCGGTGGTCGAATACCGCACATGGCCGATGCCCAGGCTGCCCACCAGGGGGTCGAGCGACCCCTTCGTCATCACCTCGTTCAGCAGGCCGATGCCCTTGACGGAGCGCACCTTCTTGCCGTCCGAAACCACAATGCCCGCGCCTTCCTGGCCGCGGTGCTGAAGAGAAAACAAGCCCTGGTAAATCAGGTTCGCCGCCCTGGGATGCCCATACAATCCGAAGATGCCGCAAGACTCCTTCGGTTCATCGCTTTCCATTCCCATGCCTCCGGTTGAGGGGCTTAAAATCACAAGCGCCGTTTATATCATCTCCGCCCCCTCTTGTCACGCATCGCGGGGGCCCGGAAGCAAAAAAAAATACGAAAAATTACTTTTTTTTCGAATCGGCCGCCCGCTCGAGTCCGGCCAGCACCTCGCGGGCCACCCGGCGGCCATCGGCCACGGCCCGGACGACCAGCGAAGGGCCCAGGGCGGCATCCCCCACGGCGTAGACGCCCGGATGGCCGGCCACGGCGCCGTCGGCGCCCCTCGGAAGCCCCGGGGCCGCGCCCTCGGCGGCGCGGATTTGCTCCAAAAGGCCATGCCGGACGGGGCCCGTGAAGCCCAGGGCCAGGAGCACCAGCCCCGCCGGGACGGTGAACTCGGTGCCCGGCTTTTCAACGGGCTGCGGCCGCCCGCCCGCCGTCACCACCCGCCATTCGACCTCGACGGCCCGAAGGCCCTGGACCCGCCCCTCGGTCCCGAGAAAAGCCTGGGTGGCCACGCACCACCGCCGGGTGCAGCCTTCCTTGTGGCTGCTGGTCTCCCTGGCCACCACCGGCCATTGCGGCCAGGGGTTGCCCGGGGCCCGGCAGGCGGGCGACGGGGGCATGATTTCCAGCTGCAGCACGGAGCGCGCGCCCTGGCGGATGGCCGTGCCGACGCAGTCGGACCCCGTGTCGCCCCCCCCGATCACCACGACGTCCTGGCCCAGGGCGGAAAGGACCGTTTCCCGGGGCGAATCGCCCTCGTTATGCCGGTTCTGCCGGGTCAGGTACTCAAGCGCAAAATGAACGCCGGCCAGCTCCCGGCCGGGCGCCTTGATGTCGCGCGGCGCGCGCGACCCGCAGGCCAGAACCAGGGCCTGGTGCCGGTCCAGGAGGAACCGCACGGACAGATCGCGCCCCGCCTCCACCCCGCACTCAAACACCACGCCCTCGGCCTTCATCAGCTCGATCCGCCGCTCCACCACCGCCTTGTCGAGCTTGAAGTCGGGAATGCCGTAGCGGAGAATGCCGCCCGCCTTGGGGGCCTGCTCGTACACCGTCACCAGGCAGCCCGCCCGGTTCAGCTCCTGGGCCGCGGCCAGCCCCGCCGGGCCGGAGCCGATCACCGCCACGCGAAAGCCGTTGCGCGCGGCGGGCGGCATGGGCTTCACCCACCCCGCTTCAAAGCCCCGCTCAACGATCTCCAGCTCGATCTGCCGCACCGTCACGGCCTCCCCCCCCAGCCCGCAGACGCAGGAGCCCTCGCAGAGGGCGGGACAGATCCGGGCCGTGAACTCGGGGAACGGGCTGGTCGACAGCAGGACCTCCAGAGCCTCCTGCCAGCGGCCCTGGCAGGCCAGCCGGTTGAACTCCGGCACCAGGTTGCCCAGCGGGCAGGCCATGCCATGGCAAAACGGCGTGCCGCAATCCATGCAGCGGCTCGCCTGCCGCTTCAGCTCGTCGTCCGCCAGGCGGCGCTCGACGGGCTTGTAGTCCTTGACGCGCTCCTCCACGGGCCTGTAACCCGGGTCCCGGCGCGGAACATCCAGAAAAGCCCGCTCTTTGTTGCTGTTTTCAGTTGTCATAAAATTCTCCGACCTGTCCGACCCATCCGACCCGTCCGACCCGTCTGACATTTCTCTTCTACTGCCTCATCACTTCCGCCCGGGCGGTGGCCGCATCCTCCAGCATCATCTGGCCCAGGACGCGCCGGTATTCCATCGGGAAGACCTTGACGAACCGGATCCGCGCGTTCTCCCAGTCGGCCAGGAGCCCCCTGGCCCTGGGGCTGCCGGTCAGGGCCGCGTGCCGCTCCAGCAGGCCCTTCAGCTCGCGCTCGTCCGCCGGCGTCAGGACCAGGTCCAGGTCCACCATCTCAAGGTTGCAGCAGGAGTCGAACGTGCCGGTTTCATCGTACACATACGCGATGCCGCCGCTCATGCCAGCGGCAAAATTGACGCCCGTGGGCCCCAGGACCACCGCCCGGCCGCCCGTCATGTACTCGCACCCGTGATCGCCGCAGCCTTCCACGACGGCCGTGGCGCCGCTGTTGCGGATGCAGAAGCGCTCGCCGGCCTGGCCGTTGACGAACACCTCGCCGGCCGTGGCGCCGTAGAGCATGACGTTGCCGGCGATCACGTTGCGGGCCGGATCGTAGGCCGCGCCCGGGTACGGCCGGATGATGATCCGCCCCCCCGACAGCCCCTTGCCCACGAAGTCGTTCGCCTCGCCCTGCAGCAGCAGGGTGAGCCCGTGCGCCGCAAAGGCGCCGAAGCTCTGGCCGGCCGCGCCCGTGAAGGACAGGGTGATGCGGTCCGCCGGCAGGCCGGCATGGCCGTGGAGCCGGGCGATGCGGCTGGAGATGACGGCGCCGACCGTGCGGTGCACGTTCCGGATCGAAAGCCCGTCGAGGGTCACCGCCGGCCCGCCGGCGATGGCGGATTCGACCCGCGGCAGCAGCGCGTAATCGAGCGCCTGCCCGAGGCCGTGATCCTGCTTCTCGAGGCAGCGGCGCGGGCCCTCGGGGACCTGGTGGAAAATCTTGGAAAAGTCGAGGCCGCGAGCCTTCCAGAACGTGATCGCCCGGTTCACGTCCAGCCGGTCGCTCCGGCCCACCATTTCGTCGAACGTGCGGAAGCCGAGCCGCGCCATGAGGACGCGCACCTCTTCGGCGATGAAGGTGAAGAACTGGATGATATATTCGGGTTTCCCGCTATAGCGCTTGCGCAGCTCGGGATCCTGGGTGGCCACGCCCACCGGGCAGGTGTTGTTCTGGCATTTGCGCATCATCACGCAGCCGCACACGACCAGCGGCGCCGTGGCAAAGCCGAACTCCTCCGCCCCCAGCAGCGCCCCCACCACCACATCGCGGCCGGTTTTGAGCTGGCCGTCCACCTGAAGCCGCACCCGGCTGCGCAGGCGGTTCAGCATCAGCGTCTGCTGCGTCTCGGAAAGCCCCAGCTCCCACGGCGCGCCCGCATGCTTGATCGAGGAGAGCGGCGAGGCGCCCGTGCCGCCGTCGTAGCCGCTGATGAGGATCATGTCGGCCCGCGCCTTGGCCACGCCCGCCGCCACGGTCCCCACGCCCACCTCGGAGACCAGCTTCACCGACACGCGCGCCTCGTCGTTGGCGTTCTTCAGGTCGTAGATCAGCTGGGCGATGTCTTCGATCGAATAGATGTCATGGTGAGGCGGGGGCGAAATCAGGGTCACCCCGGGCGTGGCGTGCCGCACGCGGGCGATTTCGCGGTCGACCTTGTGGCCCGGCAGCTGGCCGCCCTCGCCGGGCTTCGCGCCCTGGGCGATCTTGATCTGCAGCTCCGTGGCGTTCACCAGGTATTCCGCCGTGACGCCGAACCGGCCGCTGGCGATCTGCTTGGTGGCGCTGCAGCGGCTGTCCCCGTTGGGCAGGCGCTTGTAGCGGGCCGGGTCCTCCCCGCCCTCGCCGCTGTTGCTGCGGCCGCCCAGCCGGTTCATGGCCACGGCCAGCGTTTCATGCGCCTCGCGGCTCAGCGAGCCGAAGCTCATGGCGCCGGTGACAAACCGCCTGACCAGCGACTCGGCCGGCTCCACTTCCTCGATCGGCACGGAGGGGCCCGGGGTAAAGTCGAACAGGCCGCGCAGGGTGCTGAGCTTCTCCGCCTGGTTGTTGATCAGCTCGGCGTAGCGCTTGTAGAGGGCGGGGTCTCCCGTGCGGGTCGCCTGCTGCAGCAGGGAGATGGTCTCGGGCGTCCACAGGTGGCGCTCGCCGTCGAGCCGGAACCGGTACTGCCCGCCGGACGGCAGGAGGACGGGTTTTTCGCGGTGGGCCAGCCGCCAGCGGGCCAGGGCCTCGGCCGCGATCTCGGAAAGCCCGATGCCGCCGATGCGCGAGGCGGTGCCGGTGAAGTAGCGCTCGCTCACCTCGCGGTTCAGCCCCACGATCTCGAAGACCTGCGCGTTGCGGTAGCTGCGAAGGGTGGAGATGCCCATCTTGGACATGATCTTGAGCAGCCCCTTGCCGCAGGCCTTGATGTAGTTCTCGATGGCGGTGGCGACGTCGACCTTGGCCGAAAGCGCGCCGCGCAGGGCCAGGTCGGCCACCGACTCGAAGGCCAGGTAGGGGTTGACCGCCGAGGCGCCGAAGCCCAGGAGAAGGGCCATGTGCATGACCTCGCGGGCCTCGCCCGTCTCCACCAGCAGGCTGGTGCGGGTGCGGACGCCCTGGCGGACGAGGTGCTGGTTGACCGCGGAAACCGCCAGCAGGGCCGGGATCGGCGCTTCATCGGCCGGCAGGTTGCGGTCGCTCAGGATGACGATCCGGGCGCCGCCCCGGATGGCCGACTCCGCCTCGGCGCACAGGAGGTCGAGCGCCTGGCCGAGCTCGCGGCCGTCCGCCGGCAGGGAAAATCCGGCGGAAAGCGTGACGCTGCGGAAATCGTCCAGGTTCAGGGTGCGGAT
>CAIKKV010000064.1 GCA_903828035.1 uncultured bacterium | reverse complement strand
GTAGTGAACCCGTAGTGCCCATCAAAACTTCCTTCAAACTCCAGCCCTGCCGCCTGGATGACAATCGGATCGTACAGGGCGACCGAGTTCGTTTGCGCCCCATAGATCACCTTCATGCTCTTGGCGCTCCAGACTTCAGGAAGGCCGCGAGCCGCCTTGGTCAACGTCTGGCCGATCTTCATCACAGGGTTGTTGGACGGCCAGGATACCGTCCAGGTCCAGGGAGCGGGATCGCCCGCGAGCACGTTCGCGGTCGCGTTGGTCAGCCGGCACAGCCACGGGACAGGCGTTCCGATCTCGGGCTGCTCCATGTCCTCCTCTTCCAGCGAGGGGAAAAAGAACCCGGCCTGCATCGGGTAGAAATTGTGCATGACCAGATCCGCCGTGGCGCCGTTCGTGCCGGCGCGCTTGGCCCAGATCTGCAACTTGCGATCGCGATACCCCGCCGCCAGCGGGCTGTTTTTTCCGTTCGCATCCTGCCAGTAGGTATTGGTCGTCCAGGGATCCGGGAAGAAGTCGAGCGGATGCGGACCGGGCACAAGCGTGCCGGCCGTCATGGCTCCGGAAAACGACGTGTTCAGCCAGTTGGTCGGCGCCACCTGGTAAACCTGCATGTTGGGCCGCCCGCTGTTAGCCGGATTGTTATACTGAACCAGCACATAGGGGTCGGAGCTGTCCGCCTCGTTGAGGTCGCAGCGCAGCGCATACGTCACATACCCGCCTGCAGAGGCCTCCACGAACGCATGCTCCTCGTTGGGATTGTAACCCGGACGCGTTTTGTCGTTCTGGTAATAGACGAACGGGGCATCCGCGCTCGTCAGCACGCCGCGGTCGAGTTGCGGAGCCCCGGGCAGGATCCAGTCCGCATAGGAGATGCGCCCCTGGACCTTTTCGGGCGTGCGATCATAGGCGAAAAGCGCTTCCGAGGTGTTGCCGACGTCGTGATCGAACGAGTAATACAGCCGCAGCTCCGACTCGCCTCCGGTCAGCGGCGTCAGCATGTCGGCGTACACCTGCTCGTGCGACCGCGCCACGCCCCAGATGCCAAACTCGTCAATCTGTCCGTCAAAGCTCTTCGTGGCATCGCCCCCGGCGCTGGCGGCCAGGTAATTGTTGGTCGTCGTGACGCTCCCCCAGGTCGGAACCGCGAAGGCGGACGGCCCGTAAACGGCGCGGCCGTCCTGGTAAACCGTCGCAACCCCGCTGGCTACGACCAGCGCAAAATGATTCCACCCGAGCCGGACCGCGGGGGCGTTGGTGGGGGAAATCTCCCGCCTCTCCCCGGCTTCGCCGTACACCCCGTACGTGACGTGGTCGTCCGCGAGAATCGTCAGGGTCACCCGGTTGTTGAGCCCCTCGTTTCCAAAATCGAAAACCCGGCCCTCCACGCCCAGATTGTGCGGCTTAACCCAGCACTCGACGCTATAGGAGGCGCCGGCAAACCAGGCGCCCGAATCCACGGTCATCCGGGAGTTCTCCGACTTTGAGAAATCGACTGCCGCCCCCCGCTTGACCAGGGATTGATTCGCGCTGCCCAGCTGGCTGGCGAGGAGGATGGCGGGATACGAAAACGCCGGGGTCAGCCAGTTGAACTGATACCGCTGCACCCAGCCCGGAAACCAGAGGGCTTCCGGCATGGCGGCCTGCTGGACCGCCTGGGACCACCAGATTTCCATCGGCTTTTCGTTGCCCATGGTTTTGTTGACGGCAAAGATGTAGGATTCGCGCTCGCTGCCATCCGCATTCGTGTTCGCGGCATCCGCGCGCGAGTAGAGGTTGGTGTTGTAGTTGTCGCCCGAAACCGGCTCGTAGATATACCCGTGATAGCGGCTGAAGGCCGTCACGTCCGACCGGCCGATCGCCCCCGAGGCCACGCGGACGCAGTTCCCCATCGTGGCATCCTGGCCGTGTCCGCTCGCATCCTGGACCACGCGGCCGAGTGCGTCCCCGATCGGATAATACGCCACCAGGTTCGTGACGGCGGAGGCATTCTGGATAAAGCCGAGCTGGCTGTTCGTGATTTCCGTTCCGCTCAGCGCCCGGTCCCAGACGCGGATGTCATCCACTTTCCCCTTGAGGAAGTCAGGCGCGCCCGCCGGGGCCATGCCGACATACAACGCGCCCGCGTGGCTCGACGAGCGCGCCACCGTCTGCGGCGCCGTGTTCGCGAGGCCATCCAGGTAGAGCGTCCCGCTCCCCGCAAGGGCGTCATAGACCAGCGCGAGGTGATGCCAGCGGCCGTCCCCCAGCCCGATCATGCTGGAGGCTTCCAGCGTGACGGCGGCCGTATTGCTTGCCCCCGCGCCCACGGTCGCCTGCACCTGGCCCCCGGAGCCGACCCGCACCTGGAAATCCAGTTGGCCGGGCACGTTGCTCGACGCGGTGTTTTTCGAGAAGAGCGTCTGCCAGCCCGCCGTCTCCTCGCACTGGAAATAGCTCTCCACGGTAAACGATCCGCCCAGCTGGTTGGTAATCGGCGTTTGAACGTAGGCCGAGCTGCCGTCGAACTCCAGCGCAATCGCGGTGGGCAGCGGCGACACCTCGACCCCGACGGGCCAATCGAAGGACGTCAGGTCAAACCGCGGATCATCCCGCAAGAGGGACTGCACCGGCACAAACCAGATGTTATCGTCGCCGTTGACGTCGGTCCCGGTCAGCTTCAGCAGGGCGCGCCCGCTCTTCTCGGTGGAAAAGATGCTGTTGGCGAGGACGGCGTGCCCCGCCGGCTCCTGGAACTCCATCAGCGTGGGGACGTAGGCCGCGGGAATCGGAATGGTGATGCCGTTGTTGATCGTGCCGACGGCATCTTTAACCAGCCCCCGCACATAGGGCTCGCTATCCGCCGGCCAGTCGCACTTATAATGCAGGACTTCAAAGGGCCAGACGGTGCCCATGAGGTCCTGCTGCCGCCAGTACACCTCGACCATCCAGGGGGCCTCGGTCGACTTCCGGATCGCATAGAGCTTGCCGTCCTTGGGGCTGTAGCTGTGCTGGCCCTTGTGCTGGTACACGTAGGGGCCGACCGCATCTTCGCGGGCCAAGCCTCTGGTGACCAGGGGGCTCAGCCCGACCACGTCATACCCGTCGCCGGTGGGCTTGAGCTCGTTCCCGATTTCGCCGGGAACATTTCCCACATCCGGAGCCCCCGCCTCAATGACGATGGTTCCCAGCAGGGTGTCGTAGTTGCCCGAGTCGTAGTACGCCATGACCGCCTGCCCCTGGACGCCGCCGACCGCCCGCAGCCAATGCGTGGCTGTATCCAGGAAAAGGCCCTTCACCACGTTGCTGAACGCCGAGGGGATGCCCCCGGCATAATTGGTCACCCACCCGTACTGCGTCACGATCACCCCGGGGTCGCCAAAAAACTTCACGAACTTCCCGCTCAAGTCCACCGGCGGCGCATTGAAGGGCTCGTCCGTCCAGAAGATGCGGTACGGCTTTTGACGCGGCGAGCCGCTCACCTGATAGTGGTTCGTGGTGAGGGTCCCGTCGTCCAGGGCCCAGACAACCTGGACCAGGCCGCCGCCGCAAAAAAAGATGGCGGGCACGGAGGCCTCATAAAAGACGGCGTTATTCGAATACGCCGGCGTCTGCGGCAAGCCGACAAAGGTGTTGGTCCAGTTCACATTCGTGGGCGGGGTGATCCGGTCGCCCAGGTAATACTCCGGCTTGATATGCCCCCAGGGCTGGCCGAGGGACGATTCGACCAATTGAAAGGTCTGGGTGAAGGACGAGCTGGCCCTCGCATCCGGATAACCCATGGACGGAGCGCGGGACCACCGGCTGGTGGTGACCGCGGACCCGCCGGCCGTCCACACCATCGACGCGCCATTGCTCGCCGCCCAAGCCGATGGCGTGCTGGTATCGTAGAGCGGAAAGATCGCGGGCGCCTTGATCTGATAGGATTCCTGGCTCCCGACAGAAACGGGAACAGCCACCAGGACCAGCAAGCCCGCCAGCGTACCCGTGAAAATCTGTTTGGTTTTCATGACCATTCGCTACTTAGTCACGCCG
>CAIKKV010000063.1 GCA_903828035.1 uncultured bacterium | reverse complement strand
TGACGAGCCTGCTGGCTAGCCAGAAGGTTAAAATGCCCGACATGGTGTCGGTGGAGCTGAACGGGGAGATCCTCGAGCGTTCCCTTTTTGAGAGCACCCTGCTGAAGGAGGGCGACCGCGTGGAGTTCCTGTATTTCATGGGCGGCGGGTCGGCCTCCCGGGGGGGCGTGCGATGAGCCTGACGGACGCGCAGATCGAACGCTATTCGCGCCATATCCTCCTGCCGGAAGTCGGAGGGCGTGGCCAGGAAAAGCTGCTGGCCGGCCGCGTGCTGCTCGTGGGCGCCGGCGGGCTCGGCTCGCCAGCCGCGCTGTATCTCGCCGCGGCGGGCGTGGGAACCCTCGGGCTGATCGACGCCGACGTGGTGGACCTGTCCAACCTGCAGCGGCAGATCATCCATTCCATGGCCGACCTCGGCCACCCCAAGGTGGAGTCAGCGGCGAATAAGATGCGAGCCCTCAACCCCGATGTCCGGGTCAGCACCTATCACGCTCGCCTGACGGCCGCCAACGCCCTGGAGCTGCTGAAGGAGTACGACTTCGTCATCGACGGCACGGACAACTTCCCCTCCAAGTTCCTGGTGGCGGACGCCTGCCACTTCGCCGGCAAGCCGTATTCCCACGCCGGCATCCTGCGCTTTGACGGGCAGACGATGACCGTCCGGCCCGGCGTGAGCGCCTGCTACCGCTGCGTGTTCAACGCCCCGCCGCCCGCCGGCGCGGTGCCGTCCTGCTCCCAGGCCGGCGTGCTGGGCGTGCTGGCGGGGATCATGGGCGCGCTCCAGGCCACGGAGGCCATCAAGTACCTGCTGGGGCAGGGCGACTTGCTGACCGACAGCCTGCTGGTGTATAACGCCTTGAAGACGACTTTCCGCAAGGTGGGGCTGAAGAGAAATCCCAAGTGCCCGCTCTGCGGCGCGGCGCCGGTGATCACGGAGCTGAAGGACGAGGCTCCGGCCGTGTGCGACCTGCGGAAAGCCCCCGGAGGCTGAGATGACGCTTACGATAGAAAGCCGGCTGGTGAAGGCCATGCTGCAGCGGGCCTTGGAGGCGGCGCCCCAGGAGGCCTGCGGCCTGTGCGGCGGGCGGGCGGGGCGCGTCACCGAGTTCCACGCCCTGACCAACACTGACGCCTCGGGTGAGCATTTCACCATGGCGCCGGAGGAGCAGTTCAAGGCGGTGCGGGCCATGCGGGTCTCCGGCGCCGCGATGCTGGCCATCTGGCACAGCCATCCGGCCACGCCGGCGCGCATGTCCGAGGAGGATCTGCGGCTGGCCTACACGCCCGATACGGTTTATCTCATCACATCGCTGGCGCGGCCGGAAAAGCCGGAGCTGCGCGGATTCACGGTTAGCAACGGCCGGGCCGAGCCGGTCGACATCGAGGAAGTGCCATGAACACAGGGTATTACAAGCTTCCCGCCGACCTGGCGGCGGATATCGACCAGTACGAGCGCGATGTGGCCAAGTTCCTGGCCGGCGAGCTGCCGGCGGGGGTGCTCAAGGCCAAGCGGGTGCCCCGCGGCGTCTACGAGCAGCGGCGCGACGGCACGTACATGGTCCGCGTCCGCGTGGCCGGCGGGGCGCTGAGCCCGGAGCAGGTCCGGGCCCTGTCCGCCATAAGTTCCCGTTTTGGAGACGGCCAGCTGCACGTGACGACCCGGCAGGATGTGCAGTTCCATGACGTGGCCATCGGGGACACCCCGGCCGTCATGCGGGAGCTGCTGAAGGCCGGGCTGACGAGCAAGGGCGGCGGCGGAAACACGGTGCGGAACGTCACCGCCTGCCCGTACGCCGGGATCTGCGCGTCCGAGACGTTCGATGTGACGCCCTGCGCGCAGGCGGTGACCGAGTACCTGATCCCCCTGGTGGGCAGCTACAACCTGCCGCGGAAATACAAGATCGCCTTCAGCGGCTGCGGCGCGGACTGCGCGCTGGCGCAGGTGGCGGACCTCGGGTTCATCGCCTCGGCGCGCGACGGGAAGCCCGGGTTCCGCGTGATGGCCGGCGGCGGGCTTGGCGCCCAGTCCCGGGTGGCCGATGTCCTGGCCGACTGGATTCCGGCGACCGAAATCATCCGCCTGGCGGAGGCGGTGCGCCGCCTGTTTGACCAGCACGGCGACCGCCAGAACAAGCACAAGGCGCGGCTGCGCTACGTGTTCGAGCGGCTGGGGCTGGAGGAGGTGCGGAAACAGGTGGCCGCGCTCCTCGCCGCGGTGACCAGCGAGGGCGTGCCCGCCTGGGGCGGTCGCGCCGAGGTCCGGGCGAAGGCCTCCGCGGCGGAGGCCGTGCCGGCGGCTAGTTGGAAGGGCGGCCTTCGTGTGATTCCCCAATCGCAGCCGGGCCTGTTTGCGGTGCCGCTGCACCTGCCGCTGGGCTTCCTGCCGGCGGCCGACCTGGCCCTCATCGGCAGCCTGGCGGAAACCTTTTCGGAAGAGCGCGGGGTGCGGACGACCCGCTCGCAGAACATGGTGATCCGGCACGTGCGCGAAGACCGCCTGGCCGCGCTGGAGGAAGGCTTGCGCGGATTGGCGACGGATGTGCTCAGCGCGGTTCCGCTGGAGCGGTTTGTCGCCTGCGCGGGCGCCTCCACCTGCCGCCTCGGGATCTGCCTGGCCCGGCCGGCGGCGCAGGCCAGCGCCGCGGCGCTCGCGGAGCGGAACCTTCCCCCGGACGTCATGGGCGCCCTGGATGTGTACATCAACGGCTGCTCGAACGCCTGCGGCCAGCAGCCGGTCGGCCCGGTCGGCCTCTTTGGCGTGGCCCAGCGCGCGGGCGGCCGGCTGGTGCCGTCCTACGTGGTCACCCTGGGCGGGCGCTGCGGGGCAACGGGTGCGAAATTGGGGACAGCGATCGGCAAGATCCCGGCGAAGGCGCTGCCGGGCCTGGTGGCGGAGCTGGCCGCCGATTACGCGGGGGGCCGGCGCGGCGGGGAGTCGTTCCTGGACTATGTGGACCGGCGGGGTCCGGCCTATTTTGAGAAGCTGGCGGGCCCGCATGAGGGCATCCCGGGCTATGACGAGCAGCCCCTGTATTACCGGGACCTGGGGGCGGGCGAGGACTTTTCGCTGGCCGGCCGCGGCGCGGGCGAGTGCGGAGCCGGCGTGTTTGACGTGATCCGGCAGGACCTGGACGCGGCGCGGGCCGCGGACGGACGCTTCGACAGCCTGCTGCCCGCCGCCCGCGCGCTGCTGATCACCCGCGGCGTGGACGCCCGGGAGCCGGATGCCGTGCTGCGCGAGTTTGAGCGCCATTTCATCGACAAGGGCCTGGTTCCGGATGAGTTTCGGGCGCTTCTGGCCCGAGCCCGCGGGTTCATCCAGGGCTGGCAAGGGGCGCTGGACGACCAGCAGCCCGCGGTCGCCCGGCTGCGCGAGCGCGTGGAGCTCCTCTATTCCACGCTGGACGCCAACCTGGAGTTCCATCCGCCGGAGGCCGCCGAAAAGAAGGCGGCCCCCGCGGCGGCTCCGGCCCCGGCTGAATTGAATCTGCGCGGCGTGGCCTGCCCGATGAATTTCGTCAAGGCGAAGCTGAAGCTGGAAACCCTCGCGATCGGGGAGACGCTGAGCGTGGTTCTGGACGAGGGAGAGCCTATCCGCAACGTTCCGGAGAGCTTCCGCCAGGAGGGGCAGGAGATCGCCGGCCTCACCGACCTCCGGGACGGCCACTGGCGGGTGATCATCAGGAAGAAGCAATAAGGGGAGCACTCATGCGGTATTTCACGGATAATTCGCTGTCGATCGGCCGGACGCCCCTGGTGCAGCTGCGGAAGGTGGCGGGAACGAAGGCGCTGGTGCTGGGCAAGGTGGAGGGGCGGAATCCAGCTTGCTCGGTGAAGTGTCGCATCGGGGCCGCCATGGTCTGGGACGCCGAGGCGCGCGGCCTGCTGAAGCCGGGCATGGAGATCGTGGAGCCGACGAGCGGGAACACGGGAATCGCCCTGGCGTTCGTGGGCGCGGCGCGCGGGTACAAGGTGACGCTGACC
>CAIKKV010000062.1 GCA_903828035.1 uncultured bacterium | reverse complement strand
CCTATCTGCCGCCGCTGCCCTTTGAGCGGATTTTCTACGAAGGCAATGAGCTGGATCCCGCCAACCGGTCCCTCGATCCGGTCATGAAGTTCAAGCCGTTCTGCGATTATTTCGCCAGCTGGTTCCCGCCGGTCTGCACCGACAAGGATTACATCATCGCCCAGTACGATGGGGCGGTCGCCTACATGGACGCCTGCATCGAAAATCTCTTCACCACCATCCGGGACATGGGCATCGAGGAGGAGACGCTGGTGGTGATCGATTCGGACCACGGCGAGACGCTGTACGATCATGACTGCTTCTTCGACCACCACGGGCTGTACGAGTGCACGACGCGCATTCCCCTGGTGCTGGTCTATCCGGGCAAGATTCCGGCCGGCCGCCGCTACTCGGAATATTGCCAGATGAAGGACATCATGCCCACGATTCTGGAGACGATGGGCATCCAGAGCGGCATCGCCTTCGACGGGCGCAGCCTGCTGCCGCTCATCCAGGGGCAGCCCCGCGTCACCGAGCCGGAGTTCTACATCACCGAATGCACGTGGATGCGGAAGCATGGCTGGCGCACGCCGCAGTGGAAGCTGATTCACGCGCTCGAGCCGGACTTCCATTTCAAGCCCGAGGTCGAGCTGTACGACCTGGTCAAGGATCCGGGCGAATTGGTGAACGTGGCCGAGAAGGAGCCGGCCGTGGTGGCCATGCTCGAGGCCCGCATGCAGGCGTGGATCGCCAAGCGGGAAAAGGAGACCGGCCGCTCGAACCCCATAGGGCGCAACCTCAACTGGCACGGCAAGGGTTGCGGGCCTTTCAAGACGTCCCAGCAGGCCTACGACGGCATGCACATCGGTTCGCCGGGGGCGGCCCAGGCGCTTCAGCAGAAGGAGTTGCAGGCGCAGCGGGGACAGAAAATCCTTTGAAAACGAATGCCCTGATCACGGTGATCGGCCGGGGTCACTCCGGCACGCGCGCCATCTCCCACACCCTGGCCGAGAGCGGGGTGTTCATGGGCGAGCCCAACAACGTCTCCGGCGATCTGATCCCGCCGGAGGACATGTACGAGGCGTGCCGGGTGCTGGCGAGGCATGTGGCCTGGAGCGAGGGTCTCCAGTGGGACTTCAGCGCCCTGGAGACGATGCCCGTTCCGGAGGAGTTCACCCGGCTGATCCGCTCGTTCCTGCGCACGGTGCTGGAGAGCAAGGCGGCGCATAAGGGTTGGAAAATCCCGGAGACGACCCTGGTCTTCCCCTGGATCCGCAGGCTGTTTCCCGAAATGAAGTATATCTTCTGGATCCGCGATCCCCGCGATTGCATCGTGGGGGCTCATGTGACCGACGATATGCGCAAGTTCGGCATTCCCTATCCGCACACGGACGATGAGCGGCTGAGGCGCGCCATTTCCTGGAAGTACCAGTTTGACCTGGTTCAGGCGACCGTGAAGCCTCACAACTGGATCGAGGTGCGGTTCGAGGACTTCGTGCTGCGCCAGGAGGAGACGCTGGGCCGGCTGGAAGCGTTCCTGGGCATCCCGCTGGCCCGCATCCCCGTGCGGCACGATTCCATCGGCCGCTGGAAGGTGGACGAGGAGGTCAATTATTTCGACTTCTTTGAGCCCGCCATGAAGGCGTACGGCTATGAAATTCCCCGGGGGCAGCAAAAAGGGAGCGGGCGCGGCCATGCTTAGAGTATGCGTCATCGGCTTGGGGCCCATTGGCAATCGACACGCCCGCCTGTACAAGGAAGATGCGCTCGCGGAGCTGGCGGGCGTCTGCGACATCGTCAAGGAGCGGGCGGATGAATCGGCCCGTCAGCTTGGCGTGCCCGCCTTTTACGATGCGGAAACCATGCTTCGCACGCTGGCGCCCGACGTGTGCAGCGTGACCACCGGCGGCTATGAGTACGGCAGCGACCATTATCTCCCCGTCATGCAGGCGCTGCGGGCGGGCTGTCACGTGCTGTGCGAGAAGCCCATCTGCAATGAGATTGCCAAGGCCGAAGAGATGGTGGCCCTGGCGCGCGAGCGGAAGCGGTGTTTCGGGGTCAATTTGAATCACCGGTTCACGCCCGCCGCCCTGCTGGCCAAGAAGTGG
>CAIKKV010000061.1 GCA_903828035.1 uncultured bacterium | reverse complement strand
GGCGCGCGACATGGCGGCAAACGTCCCCTGACGATCCTCCGGATGCACGGCGTCCAACCAACCCGCGCCTAGGATCTCCTTCAGTGTCTGCCCCGTGAGCGTCCGCCAACTAGGAATGTCCTCATGCACTTCGCCGCTGCTGTTGATTGTCCAGACAACCTCGGATGTCGCCGTCACCAGCGAACAATACCGTTGCGCGCTCGTTCGCGCTTCTTCCTCCGCCCGTCTGCGTCCGGTAATGTCCGTCATTGTGATGCGGGACTCCCGCCCATCCTCGGGGACCATCGCGTTGATCTGCACAACGAGCGACTCCTTGCCGTCTCGATCGAGCAGGACCGTGCAAGTCCTTTGGATCCGGCTCTCAAAGGCCTCCTCAAGGAAGATGGCGAACCCTTTTCTGTCAGCCTCGGCAACGAACTGTCTGAGGCGCCGGTTCACCAGTTTGGCGCGAGTCACTCCCAGGAGGTCCGCTCCGGCGAAATTCGTATGGCGGATGGTCCCGTCGCGGTGCAGGGTAAAATAGCCAATCGGCGCAAAATCGTATAGTTCCTTGTATCGTTCCAGCCCGGCTTCAATCTCCGTGCGGGCTGTCGTGAGTTCCTCGTTCCGCATCTCCAGCTCAATTTGATGGACCCGCAACTCGTGAAGCATCCGCTGCGGGTCCTGTTCGGCCCCGGGTTGGCGCACTTTCGTCCCTTGCTCCTTGATGCGCAGCTCCGCCTGACGCCGCAGTGTGGGGTCACGGGGTGAGGCGCCCGTCTTCTTGCTCAAAGCGTCGGCGCCCGTGTTACGTCGGCGTCCGCTGCCGTTGGGCGTTCGGATCGGACATAAAAGCGCACCGTGATGCCTTCGGCAAGAGGATAGACCCGCACGTCATACCAGCCCGGAATTGACGCGAAATTAAACTCTGCGGCAAACGACAGCAAGGTCTTCTCCTTTATCGCCTGGTGGCACTTCTTGTAGAAGAGGGATCCCTTGGCCGTCGGAAAGAAGTCGAAGAGATACTTTCCGATCACTTCGGCGTTCTTGCGGTTCAGCATTCGTTCGGCTGCCGGGTTGATATACGTGACCACCAGGTTGTTGTCCAGGGAGAAGAAGGCGTCGCTAATGTCCGTCATTATAGTCTTGAGCAGGTCCGCCATCTGCTGCAACGACCCCTCCAAATTTCTGAAAGCCGTGACCTCAGTGAAGGTGATCGCCAGGCCGTCGATCACGTTCTCAAGGGTGCGGTAAGGCATAATGCGCGCCGCAAACCAGCGTCCGTCGCGGGTGGCGACCTTCCTGTCGTTGGGAATCAGCGTCCGCAGCACCTCTCTCGCGTCGTCGGCCAGTTCCGGATAGTGCAGGTCGGAGACGATGTCCGTGAGCGGTCGCCCTGTATCGCCCGGGAGTAGGCGGATGACCTTCGTCGCCTGGGTGGTGAACCGCCGCAGGTTGAGGTTGTTGTCCAGGAACACGGTGGCGATGTTGGTGCTGTTCAGGAGGTTCTTCATGTCGCTATTGGCCCGCGCGAACTCATCCATCTTGGCCTGCTGCTCGTGGTTGACCGTCTGAAGCTCCTCGTTCATCGACTGCATTTCTTCCTTGGAGGTGGTCAACTCCTCGTTGGTCGACTGGAGTTCTTCATTGGCGGATTGCAGTTCCTCATTGGTGCTCTTGAGCTCGTCCTGGGAAGTCTGCATTTCTTCCCGAATGGTTTGAATGTCAGAGCGGGCTTGTTGAGTTTCTTGCTGTGCCTGGTCCAGCTGCAATTTGCGGGCGGAGCTATGTTTTTTGGAAACGGGCTCCATTTCCGAGGGCATCACAATGTCCAAAAAGACGATCATCACCAGCCCGCGCAGCGCCTCGGGAGCATCGAGCATTTGGAGAATGATGTCCAGGAACTGCGTCCCGCCGTTGGTCCCCACCTTCAAGTTGCACACTTTGAGCGGGCCCTTCTGCCGTAAGACCTGGGCAAAGGCCCCGCTCAGTACGTTGCGCAACCCCTCACGGGCCATGGCGAAGATGTTCCAGTTGGCCTTGCCGGAGGCGGGTTCTAGGTACTTGCCCGTCCGCCCGCTGATGTAGAAAATGTCGCCCTTGTCGTTGACCAGCGCGGCCGCTGGGGAATACCGCTGAAGCAGCAGTTGGTCGGCTATCGTCTGGAGGTTGGGGGCGGTTCGATTCGCCTTGGGGCTGTCCGGCGCGCTTGGCAACACGGGGGAAAAGGAAGCCGGGAACTCCAGCGGTTCCGGCCGCAGGACGGACTCCTGCCGCCGGTAAAGCCGCGACTTGCCTTTAAGCGGGATGAACAGGTCGGCGAACGTGCCGATGGATTCAGCGCTGCCGAGGAACAGGATGCCGCCGGGATTCAGACTGTAGTGAAACAGCGGCAGGAGTTTCTTCTGCAACTCCGGGACCAGGTAGATCAGCAGGTTCCGGCAGGTCAGGAAGTCCAACTTGGTGAAGGGCGGGTCCATGACCAGGTTCTGCGGGGCGAAGATCACCATCTCGCGGATCTCTTTGCAGATCCGGTAGCCGTGATCCTCCTTGATGAAGAATCGGCGCAGGCGGGCCGCTGACACATCGGCAGCGATGTTGGCGGGGTAATAGCCTTGGCGGGCCTTGTCGATGGCCTCCCGGTCCAGGTCCGTGGCAAAGATCTGGAGCATGTATTTCTTGTCGGGCTTACTTTTTTCAAGCGCCTCTTTGAAGACGATGGCCAGGGAGTAGGCTTCCTCGCCCGTCGAACAGCCGGGCGACCAGGCCCGCAACGTCTGGGCAGGGGAACGACCCGCCAGCATTGCGGGGATGGCTTCGGCCTTGAGCTGCTCCCAGGCGGCCGGGTCGCGGAAGAAGCTGGTCACGCCGATCAGTAGTTCCTTGAACAGCAGTTCAAGTTCCTGACGGTTCTCCTGGAGATATCGGACATAGTCGGCGATCTTCCCGATCTG